>CAMWOF010000280.1 GCA_947175805.1 uncultured Clostridiaceae bacterium | reverse complement strand
GTATCGTACAGCCCTATCCTAAACAACCTGTCCCCCAAAAGCTGATAGGGTTTTACCAGACCTTCCCGGTCCATACAGTCCGAAATCTCCACCTCAAAAGCAGCATCATCGTTCCTCTTCTGCCAGATATCTCCGGCCTTATCCATGTATATCGTTGTCTTAATATAGGGATGTGCCTCCACAGTCTCCTCGATTGCCTTCTTCAACCGCTGAAGATCCACATTTTCTCCTAAGCGGAACAAAGATGGAATATTGTAGATAGTGCTTTCCGGATTGGCAACACATTCCACAAAAATTCCGCTCTGTGTCTGTGTCAGCGGATACATTTCCTGCCTTTCAAATGTTTCCGCCTGACCGCTTTCTTTCAGAAGCTGCTCTAACTTCTCAACGGTATTATGTTCCTTTAAATCCTTATTGCGGATAACCGCACCCTCAAAGGCATTTGAAAGCAGCACATTCAGCTTAACCGAGCCAATGGAAGTCAGCCCAGCCTTATAAATATCCGTAGTCACTCCAAATTCCCGATGCCCCACTACTTCTGCCACGCAGTCATATATTTTCTGCTGTATTTCACCTTGCGGCATCACCAGATCTTCCTGTTTCCGCACCGGGACAGGGAGAGCCCGTTTATTGACTTTCTGGTTCTGGTTCAGCGGAATTTTGTCAATCTGCATTGTTACCGCCGGAACCATATACGGCGGCTTGCTTTCCTCAATAAATGCATTCATTGCTTCCACGTCAACCGTTTCGTCCGATACTACATATGCGGCGATATATTTGCCACCCGAGAGTTCGTCAAACGCTACCACAGTAGCGTCTTTAATGCCCGGAAAACGGCGAATGATCTCTTCCACTTCGGTAAGCTCAATACGGAAGCCACGAATCTTCACCTGACCGTCCCGTCTGCCGATAAACTGGATATTTCCATCCGGCAGGTAACGCACGATATCCCCGGTATGGTAAAGCCTGTCAAAGCCTTCCCGTTTACAATACGGATTATCCGAGTATGCTTCCTTTGTCTTTTCCGGGCGGTTTAAGTATCCTCTAGACACCTGATATCCGGCAATGCACAGTTCACCCGGTACACCCACCGGAACCCTTCTGCCCAGGCTGTCCAAAATATAAAGCTTCACATTAAAAATCGGCTTGCCAATGGGCAGATTATCCTCATACTCCAGCACCGGATATGCAGTTACAAGAATAGTGCCTTCCGTAGGTCCATATAAATTCACGTATGTTGTGCTGCCCTCCGGCGTAAAAGGCGTCAAGGCTTCTCCACCCATGGACAAGTATTTCAGCTTGTCGTTCTTCATGCTGGTGGCAAATGTCCGCCCAATCTGTGTAGTCATATCGGTATGGGTAATGCCCTGCTCCATAAAATACTGATTTAATGCATTTAAGTCTAAACGGATGGATTCATCAATAATGTGAAGTGTTGCACCTGATGTCAGGGTAGGATACATATCCTGCATGCAGGCATCAAATCCATAACTTGCATATGCTGCAACACGACTTTCCGATGACAGCCCGTAATATTCCCTGTCCCAGGCACAAAATGCAGCAATATTTCTATGCTCCACCATACAGCCCTTTGGCACGCCTGTGGAACCTGAAGTATACAGCAGGACAAACAGATCCTCCGGCTTGGGCGGCTGAGGAATACGCTCTGCCTGCGGCAGATTTAAGATATCCTTTGTCAGAAGCACTCTTCCCTGCCATTCCGGAACCAGAGACAAAAGCTCTTCATCCGCAATCAGCAGTTTTGCGCCCGAATCCTGAATCATAAACTGTAAGCGTTCCGGCGGATAAGACGGGTCGAGCGGCTGATATGCCGCACCTGCCTTGGATATACCCAGGGAGGCAATAGCCATATACTCACATCTTGGAATCAGTACGGAGACCACCTGTTCCCTGCCTATGCCAAGTCCGGCGATATATGCTGCAAGACGGTCTGTTATATCATCGGCCCGGGCATAGGAATAACTCCTGTCACAGTAAACAACAGCCGGATGCTCCGGCGTCTTCTGCGCCTGTTCCCGGAATAAATCGACGATTGTCTTACTCCTGTCGAACGCTCTGTCCGTTTCGTTAAAGCGGTCTAACACCTGAACATCTAGCTCTGATACAAGGGCAATCTGCTCAAGCTTACTGCATGACATCATTCCCTTTAACGCCTTGGAAAACATCCCGAGCAATCCCCTGGCAGTCTCCTCCCTGTATAAGTCCTTACGGTATTCCAGAGAGACTTCGTAGCCCTGCCGGCTCTTTGTGACCATCACCGACACATCCGCCTGCACATCCCCGGTCGGAATCATCTCCGCCGCATACTGACCGCCGTCCAGAGTCATTCCTCTGAACATCTCTCCCTGATATACAAAAACGATATCTGATGCAATACCGTAATCTCTCGCCAATTCTTCAAAGGAAATGCAGTCATGCCTCATTACCTGATAGAAATCCTCCTGAACTCCCTGCAGATACTCCTCCACAGAGGCGCTCTCCTCCCAAGAGCGGTAAATGGGAAGGGTGCGGACAAACATTCCCACAGACTCCGCCATGTTCACCGCATGCCTTCCATTGTTCACAGTGCAAAACAGGCTCTTGCTTTCCCCATTATACTTTCCGAGGGCATAAGCAAACGCTCCCAGAAACAGTGTATTTTCTGAAATTCCATTCTGTCTCGTAAACTGCTCTACAGCCATGCATGAAAATTCTTCATCTAACGCAAGCTTTATCTCGCTGCTCCTTACACTTACCTCTTTATTCTTATAATCCTTTATCAGGGCATCCCCAAAGTCCTCACCCGAAAGCCTGCTCTCAAAATACTTTCTTGCCTTCTGATACCGTGGAGTATCCTTCATCGTCTCCTCATAAGCAGACAAATCCATCAGGGATACTTCCTCAGCTTTCGGCTGTTCTCCTCTATAAAGCAGGGAGATTTCCTCAAGAAATACCTTTACCGATGTACCGTCAAAAATAATATGGTGTACATCAAACAGAAAATAGCAGTGGTTTCCATCATGATAAAGAGCCATACGGTACAACGGTTCCTTCTCAAAGGAAAACGGACGGACAAAGCTTCTCTTAACTGCCTCAATATCTTCTGTCTCTCCCCCGCCGACTTCTGCCTTTAAATATTCCGGATGCATGCACATCACAGGCGTCCCTTTACTCAACACAATATTAACGCCAAAGGCAGGATGCATTGCCACCGCCTTTTTTACGGAATCCTTAAAGCGTTCCCTGTCAAGGTCTGCCGGCAGCTTGCAGCACATAGGAATATTGTACATAGTGGCTTCCGGCTCATTGACACACTCTAAATAAACGCCCATCTGGGAATCAGTAAGAGGATACTCTGCCCCCTCCTCAGGTATTGCTAAATTGCGTTTATCCTGCGACAGTTCCTCTCTTTCCTTAGAAATAAATACTTCGGATTTCTCCAGCTCTTCTGAAAGAAGAGCTGCTATTTTCTTCGGCGTTCTGCCCACTAAGATTATCTCCGGCGTGAGAGCAAGCTCTTCCAGATATCCTGCCAGCTTTAATACATTAATTGAATCTCCGCCAAGCTTAAAGAAGTCATCATCCGTACCCACTTTTCCACAGTGCAGTATCTTTTCAAAACCCCAGCATATAGAACGTTCGGTATTATTTTCAGGCTCTCTTCTCACTCTGATTTAAAGTGGGTGGTTACCTTG
>CAMWOF010000279.1 GCA_947175805.1 uncultured Clostridiaceae bacterium | reverse complement strand
CATGAAATGTACTTAATATATTATAGAAAACTATATCAGGAAATATCTGCATATGGAAGAAAATCAAGTATCTTTGGTAAATACCTGCAATTTGATGGGAGTGAGGCCTATTATGATGGACTTACCCTACCCACCCACACAGGTAAGAGAAAAAAATCTGTCCTATGCCAATTTACTGAGTATTGACTATTGCGGTTCCGTATCTGAGATGTCTGCCATAACACAGTACATCAACAACGAAAATCGTATGTCATGTAAAAGGTGCACTTTTATTCAGACCATTCTGGGAATTGCCATGGCAGAAATGATACATCTCCAGAAACTGGGAGAATTGATTTTTCTGCTGGGCGGAAGAATTGATTTTACGGCACAGTATCGTGATGGGGGACCTAGAGTGTGGACACCGGAATATCTGGAGCTGCCGGAAAATATCCAACAGATGATAGTAGCCGATATTAATGCAGAAAAGGCAGCGATTAAACAGTATAGGATGCATATGAAAAGGATAAATGACGGGTATCTGAACGCAGTGCTGGCAAGAATCATAATGGATGAAGAATATCATATTATGATTCTTCGGGCACTGATGAAAGGGCAATAATCGATATATGGGATGAAAGTATGCATTTGGGCCATCGGGGTATCCGGTGGCTCAAATCAGTTTTATCTGCTATGCGGGGCAGGGGATTTTTACATAAAAGCGCTGTGCTTTGTACATAATATTTCCTAATTTCAATTTTGAAATGAGGAGATGTTTGCATCATGAAATCTATCTGGCAAAATGAAGTGACTATGCCCCGCTTTCCGGCATTGCAAAGGGATATAAAAACGGATGTGTTAATTATCGGAGGGGGTATCAGTGGTATTCTCACGGCATATTTTTTGCAGCAGGCGGGAATCAATTATATTCTTGTGGAAAAAAACCGGATATGCAGCGGAACCACCGGGTATACCACGGCAAAAATCACCCTGCAGCACGGATTAATATACGATAAACTCTTTACTACCTTTGGACGGGAAAAAGCATGGAAATATTTGCAGGCAAACAGGCAGGCAATGGACGAATTTGCAAGGCTTTGCCAGGAGATAGACTGTGATTTCGAGAGGATGGATAACTATGTGTATTCCATCGATGACCGAAGGAAGCTGGAACAGGAAGCCCGGGCGCTTATGCTGCTTGGATATGATGCAAATCTATGTGATACACCGGCGCTTCCCATGAAGACAGTGGGAGCTGTATGCTGTCCGGAGCAGGCACAGTATCAGCCCCTTAAGTTTCTGGCATGGATAGCAAAGGATTTAAACATTTATGAAGGAACCTTTGTGCGGGAAATGGCAGAAAATACAGCAGTTACGGACTTTGGAAAAATCAGGGCGGAAAAAGTGATTGTGACAACGCATTTTCCGTTTATTAACACACATGGGAGCTACTTCCTAAAAATGTACCAGCATCGCTCCTATGTACTGGCGCTTGGAGGTAGCAAAGACAGCAGAACCAATATGCAGCTAGGGGGAATGTATTTGGACGAGGATAAAAAGGGACTGTCCTTTAGAAATTATGGAGATATTCTGCTGCTTGGCGGCGGTTCTCACCGGACAGGCAAAAAGGGGGGCAACTGGAAGGTGCTCAGGGCATTCGCAGCGCAATATTATCCGGATGCACAGGAAATATGTGCATGGGCAGCACAGGATTGTATGTCGCTGGATCATGTTCCTTACATCGGACATTACTCTGGACGAACCTACAGACTTTATGTGGCAACCGGCTTTAATAAATGGGGAATGACAGGAGCCATGGTTTCCGCCCGTCTTCTTTTTGATATGGTAACAGAAAAAGAAAATGATTTTGCAGATGTATTCTCACCGTCAAGAAGCATGGTAAGACCGCAATTGCTGGTAAATGCATTTGAGGCGACTAAAAATCTTCTCACGCCTGTTCCCAAACGATGTCCCCATCTGGGCTGTGCCCTTAAGTGGAACAATGTGGAACACACATGGGATTGCGCCTGCCACGGTTCCCGGTTTTCAGAGGAGGGCAAGGTGTTGGATAATCCGGCAAATGGAGATTTGTAGATGTAAAGGGGATTGACCTTATTTGGAAGAAAACTTATAATGAGATATCATGAAATATCAAATAAATAAATTCACTTTATTAAATACAGTTAAGATTGCAGGCGCTGCGGTCTTAGCGATTTGCATTGCTGCTGCATTGGATCTGCAATTTGCTATATCTGCCGGTATTGTTGCCATTTTAACGATTCAGCCCACAAAAAAGGAAACCATAAAAACGGCCTTTGCTCGTCTCTGTGCTTTTGTGGCTGCCCTGTTAATTGCCCTCATTAGCTTTGAGCTTATAGGCTATACGGTGGAGGCCTTTTTTGTGTATCTGATAATCTTTGTTTTGATATGCCAATGCTTTGGCTGGTACAGTGCAATGGCGATGAATTCTGTACTGGTATCCCATTTTCTAACTTTTTCCCATATGAGCAACAGTGCCATAATCAATGAAATTCTTATCTTTATTGTCGGTGTAGGCGTGGGTGTTGTTTTTAATCTGCATCTGCATAAGAAGACAAATTATATAGAGGAAATGAAGGAGGAGACAGACCGCCAAATCAGAAATATCCTCCATCGGATGTCTGTCAGAATTGTGGACAGGGATATATCGGACTACAACGGACAGTGTTTTCAAAAGCTAAATATTTCTATTAGAAATGCCAAAAATATTGCTGAAGAAAACTTTAATAACCAGTTTGGGAATAATGATACCTTTGACCGCGAATATATAAGGATGCGGGAAAGACAGGTTCAGGTATTATACGATATGTATAAAAGGGTTCGCTCTTTACAGACAAAGCCTGTGACAGCACAGGTGATTTCGGATTTCCTTGAGGAAATGGCAGGTGCATTTCACAGAGAAAATACGGGACTTCAGCTTTTGCAGACATTTTACAAGATGGATGAAGAGATGAAATCTAAGCCGCTTCCTGTTACAAGAGAGGAATTTGAAGACCGGGCGCAGCTTTATACCCTGTTGCGGGATATTGAGGAATTTATAAAAATAAAATGGGATTTTTCCAATAAACAGCAGATGGAGTAGTACTATGGAAGAATTAAAATCCATAGGGATTCGATGAGGTGATGGATTTGGTAAACAGGTTGAAATACGGTAATACAAATACTTTTTTTATTCGTGGTACAAGTGGTAATTTACTCGTTGATACTGATTATGCAGGTACATTGCCTTTGTTTTATCAAGAACTAAAAAAGAATAATATAAAATTAAGTGATATAACCTATGTTTTAGCAACACATTATCACCCGGATCATATTGGGCTTGTTAGCGAACTTATGCAATTGGGTGTAAAACTTTTATTGATTGATACGCAAATCGAATATGTCCATTTTTCTGATGAGATATTCAGTAGAGATAAACGCACAAAATATATGCCTATAAAGGAAGAAGATGCCGTTTTTGTTAAATGCAAAGAGAGTAGAGCTTTTCTTCAAAGTATGGGAATAAAGGGAGAAATACTATCTACTTCAAGTCATAGCAATGACAGTATATCCCTGATTTTGGATAATGGAACTTGTTTTGTCGGGGATTTGGAACCGATAAACTATCTTGACGCTTACGAAGAAAACATAAAACTGAAAGAGGATTGGAAGCTTATTATGAGCTATAATCCCAAAAAAATTTTTTATGCCCATGCAAACGAAAAAGTGATGATATAGTTA
>CAMWOF010000278.1 GCA_947175805.1 uncultured Clostridiaceae bacterium | reverse complement strand
AAAGGATATGATAATTAATATGCCCAAAACAATAGCTCTTATCAAGAAAAAACCTCGCTTTTGTTGATTGAAATCAGAATTAAAATTTAAAAACAGCTACTTCTGCTCAATGAAATCATTTTGTTTTTTGTCTTTAATAACCAGTACCTCCTGGATATTGGAAAAGTCCACCACGGGAATCAGCTTTGCCGATTTTGTAAGGTTGTTTGCATCCATGGTAATCTCGCTGACATAACCGATAGTAATTCCAGACAAATACTTATCACTGATATAGGATGTAACAATCTCATCCCCCACATTCACATCCGCATCCTTGCCAATAAATTCCACATCGATATATCCGTTGTCAATTTCTGTTAGATTACCTCTTACGGTGCAGAGCTCGGAATTGTTTATAAACATAGCACTGACATTACTCGTATCGTCTATAATTGCACGTACCTTTGCCCAATTTTTGCCCACCTCGGTTACGATACCCACAAGACCGTTGCCGGAGAGCACATTGCAGTCCACATCGATGCCGTCCCCAGTGCCCTTGTTAATGATAAATGTGTGGAACCAGTTCCCCGTATCCCTGGAAATAACCCGGGCTGCCACCTTTTCATAGCTTGGGTAGGTTTCATCCAGCTTATATAAAATACGCAGGCGGTCCAATTCATAAAGATCCTGTTGATATTCCTTTGTCTCCGCCTTGTATGTCTCTAATTGCTCCTTAATCTCCGCATTCTCCTCCTGCAGCCTGGTAAGCTCCTCCAGCATCTCCGTCTTGTTTTCCACGTAAATACCAATGGAATTTACCGCCTCCTGCATCGGAATAATAATAGTGGCAGTCACGCTCTTCAACGGATACAGCACATTTTCAAACAACAGGGAAATCAGCAGAAAAATCAGGCATAAAATTGTCAGCACTAACAATATATATTTTGGCGGTATCTCATGTTTTTTCTTAAACCTCATGAAATATAACCTCTTTCCTTAAAACTTACGTAACAGTGATTGCCTATGATAATGTGGTCAGACAGCATAATGCCTACGACTTCCCCGGCCTGTTTTACCCTGCGGGTAAAATGGAAATCTGCCTCACTGGGCGCAGGAACGCCGGAGGGATGGTTGTGTACAAGAATCATAAACACAGCCTCGCACTTAATGCCCTCAATCAAAATCTCCCTCGGAGTGGAGCTTGCCTCCTGTACGGTGCCCTCCGCCAGCTTTACCTCACAAATCATACGGTGCCTGGAGTCGAAGAACATCACATGCAGCTCCTCCCTGCCCAGATAACACAAATGCTCCATATAATAATCTGCAATACTTTCCGGGTTTGTAAAAGAAAGCTGCTGCTCCGAGATACATCTCGAAAGACGCTTGGAAAGCTCTGCGATACAAAGCAGCTGAATCGCCTTCACCTCACCTACACCTTCCACACCGATAAGCTGCGCAAAAGTCAGATGATGCAGCGCTATCAAATTCTGATATGCGGGGTGCAGCTTTAAAATGCTTCTTGCCAAATCCACGGAATTGCCGTGCCTGGAGCCTGTCCTTAAAATAACTGCCAGAAGCTCCGCATCGGAAAGCACCTCTGCCCCGGATTTTAGAACCTTTTCGTAGGGCCGCTCGCCCTCCGGCAATTCTTTTATTCTATCTGCCATAATCCATCCTCCTTCTGCCCTCCAAGCACAAGGGGAATGATTTTTTACAATACCTTAAAAATGATGATACCCAGTACCATACCTAAAATACTTCCAATCGTAATACGGATAGTCAATCCGAAGGTCAGTACCAAAATTCCTAAATCCAGCGTCAGCGGGTCCGTCAGTCCAAACGTCTGTCCATAATTTAACCAACTCAAAAAACCAACGCCTTGAGTCAGATAGGCGATAAAGCCGCCCAGGACAATTCCGCACAACATTATGATTAGCATAATCCATGCATTTTTATTCTTCATTTGCATATTCCTCCATTGCATTTAGCTAAAAATATCTTACCACGCTATCAGCTTTTTATCTACCATTTTTTGGAGGCTCATCATCATACCCAGCTTTGCGTGGTAATAGGTGAGCCCGCCCTGGAAATATACTGCGTACGGCTCCTTCATAGGTGCATCTGCAGAAAGCTCAATCGAGGAGCCGGACACAAAGGCGCCTGCCGCCATAATCACGTCACTGTCATAGCCGGGCATCGCCCACGGCTCAGGGGTGACAAAGCTGTCCACGGGAGCGGCTTTTTGTATCCCCTCACAAAAGGCAATCACCTTTTCCGGGTCACCGAACTCCACCGCCTGAATAATGTCATGCCGTGTTTCACCGGCATCCGGTACACAGTGAAATCCCAGCTTCTCATATATATTTGCAGCGAGAACCGCCCCCTTTAAGGCACCGTTTACTACCTGGGGCGCTAAAAACAACCCCTGGGTCAACTGGCTTGTAATGCCAAGGGTTGCACCTACCTCTTTGCCAAGCCCCGGCGTAGTCAGCCGGTATGCTGCATTTTCAACACAATCCCTCGTTCCGCATATATAGCCCCCGATGGGCGCGAGTCCGCCGCCGGGATTCTTTATCAGGGAGCCCACAACCATATCCGCACCCACATCCGACGGCTCTTTCGTCTCCACAAACTCACCGTAGCAGTTATCCACCATGCAGATAACCTCCGGCTTTACTTCTTTGATAAAGGAAATCAATTCACCGATGCGCGCAACGGAAAGCGTTGGTCTTGTCTGATATCCCTTGGAGCGCTGGATGGTCACAAGCTTTGTTTTTTCATTGATGGAATTTCGGATATTGTCATAATCAAACCCGCCGTCCGGCAGCAAGTCCACCTGCCGGTAACTCACACCATATTCCCGCAAAGAACCCTTTGAGGGACGGATGCCGATAACCTCCTCCAAGGTATCGTAGGGCTTTCCCACCGGGGACAAAAGTTCATCCCCCGGCCTCAAATTGGAGGACAGGGCAATATTTAACGCATGGGTGCCGCAGGTAATCTGCGGGCGCACCAGCGCATCCTCGGTGTGAAACACATCCGCATAGACAGCCTCTAAGGTTTCCCGCCCCAAATCGTTGTAACCATAGCCGGTGGTCGCCGCAAAATGGGCCTCCGCCAGCCTGTTTTTCTGCATGGCCGAAACCACTTTTAATTGATTGTACTCGGTGGTTTTATCAATGTCTTCAAACCTGTCCGTAAGCCCTGCTTCTATTTCACTGCAAAAATTATATACCTGTTCACCGATACCCATGCTTTGATAGAGTTCTTTTATATTCATTCTCGTGCTTACTGCCCTTTTTTATGAGATGGCGCTGTCTGTGAAAAACTGTTTATATAAAGCCGTGTACATTATATTTGGGGGCAGTCTCCTTTCGCTTAAGCCCTTAGTTTACACCATTTTATGGTATTATTCAACCTTTTTTGTTGACATAATATTTTATTAAGATTTTAACATATCCCAAGAACCCGGAGCTGACGAAGCATTTCCTCAAGAATCCGGGCGTCGTCCCCATACGCAGTCCTGTCCAGCCAAATCACATCCCGCTCTCTCTTAAACCATGTAAGCTGTCGTTTGGCGAAATGCCTGGTATCCCGCTTCAGCACATATACCGCTTCTTCCAGTGTACATTCCCCCTCTAAATAAGCAAGGATTTCCTTATAGCCCAGCCCTTCCATGGAAACCATGCCGCGCCGGCAGCCGGCAGCCTGAAGCCGTTTCACCTCATCCACCAGCCCGGCAGCCATCATCTCATCAATCCGCCCCTCAATCCTCTGATAC
>CAMWOF010000277.1 GCA_947175805.1 uncultured Clostridiaceae bacterium | reverse complement strand
ACCTGGTACAGCAGTGCATTGCAGATTGCCGCCGCCACCGTGCTGCCGCCTTTTCTGCCTGCTGCCACAATATAAGGCAAATCCATGGCCATCAACCGTTCCTTTGACTGAATAATATTCACAAAGCCCACCGGAGCTCCCACCACCAGGGCAGGCCGCACAAGCCCCTCCTCCGTGAGCTCTGCAATCCGAAGCAGCGCTGTCGGCGCATTTCCGATTACAAAAATAACCGGTCTGTTCCCAAACAGCCGTACAGCCTTCTCCATTGCTATGACTGCCCGGGTACAGCCCCTCTCCCTCGCAGCCTCTGCCACATCCGCATCTGCCATAAAGCAGTGCATCTCTATCCCCAGTGCCTTTGCCGCCGGCTTGCTGATACCTGATAATGCCATCTGCGTATCAGTCACCAGCACTGTCTCTGACTTTAATATATCCAGCGCCGCTTCGCATACATGCTCCGAAAAGCGCAGATTTTTGGCATAATCAAAATCTGCCGTAGTGTGAATGACACGCTTTGCCACCACCCGTTCAAGAGGGGATAAATGCGGGGTATCTCCCAACTCGCGCTCAATTATTTCCATACTCTGCCGTTCAATGTCAGCAGGATTCATATACTCTGTTTTCATTGTGCATTTCCTTATTATTTGATGGAACTAAGCAAGGCTTCTGCATAGAATTGTCAGCATTATCCATGGACATTTGGGGGATTACTGCACCGTAATCAACTCATAATCCCTGCTGCCATACCCATGCTTCGCCGCTGCCTCAATGGTATGAACACCGTTTCTCGACTCAATCCTCTCTATCAAATGATCCCTTCCGGCATCGTCTGACTGATATACCAAATCCAGGCATGCCTGGTCAATGGCAATCGGATCATCCGAAACAAGAATCCCGATATCTGCCATACACGGATCCTCAGCAACCGCACAACAGTCACAATCCACCGACATATTTTTCATGACATTGATATAAAGGATTTTGCCGTCAAAATAATCAATGATGGAGCCTGCTGCATCCGCCATGGATTCTAAGAAGCTGTCATGGTCTGCGGTCCATATTTCCTCGGGCTTTCCCGCACCGTGGATATATGCTTTTCCGTAGGCGGATGCCACACCGATGGAAAGCTGCTTTAATGCACCGCCATAGCCGCCCATGGGATGCCCTTTAAAATGTGACAGCACAAGCATACTATCATAATTTGCAAGATTTTTTCCCACATAGTTCTTTTGGATGATCTCCCCATCATAAGAAAGCTCCAAATCCGGCTGCTCCGCATCCAGCAAATCCACGTCAAAGTACATATCCCAGCCATGCTTCACCAATGTCTTTAAGTGCTTTTCCGTCGTATTTCTCTCACCTTCATAGGCAGTATTACATTCCACTACGGTTCCGCCCACATAATCAATCACCGGTTTCCAAAAATCAGGTTTTAAAAAGTTTTGGTTCCCCACCTCACCGGAATGAAGCTTGACGGCAACCCTGCCTGTCAGCTTACCTTCTATCATCTTGTATAGCTCCAATACCTTCTCTGGTGTTATCGTGCTTGAAAAATAAACCTTTGACTTCATTTTACACTCCTTTCCTGCAACCCTGTACATCATCCTATGAAATACATTATATACTTTGCACGGTTCCTCGTCAAAGACAAATGCGCTCTACTGTTTTTCCGGCAAAATACTCTCTGCTACTTGTCCAGCAATGCCTGCATATAACCAAGCAGCCTTGCCTTGTCCTCCCCCTCCAGCCTTCGGAAGCTTTCCACTACCTCGTAATCCTTAGATTTCTTATCCAAAATTACATAATCCATCTGCTTATAGTGGTCATTTTCCACACCGGAAAGCAATTCATAGGGCGTAATCTCCAATGTCTCGCAAATAAGCATAATTTTGTCGGAGGCAGGGTTTGTTTTCTTCCGTTTCCAGTCACTGATGGTGCTTTGCGTAATACCTGTCAAATCTGAAAACTGCTTCTGCGTCATCCCCTTTTCCTTTAAAAGTTCAAAAATGCGTTCACTGATACTCATAGCGCCTCCTTCCGTATATAAGCCTATGATAACAGGTATCGAAAAGGCCCTGCCGTTCATCTACTATAAAACCCTTTTACATACATCCTTCAGACAACATTCTTCACAATGCGGCTTCGTCCTTGCAGTGCAGACCGCCCTGCCATGATAGACAAGCCTGTGGCAGAAATCACTGCCCTCCTCCGGCGGAACCAGTTTCCAAAGTGCCATCTCCACCTTTTTCGGCTCCTTAATGCCATCCACCAGACCCATGCGGTTTACAAGACGGATACAATGCGTATCCGTCACAATCGCTGGCTTGCCAAACACATCCCCCATAATCAGATTTGCACTCTTTCTTCCCACACCCGGAAGCTTTAGCAGGGCATCAAAATCCTCTGGCACCCTGCTGTCATATACATCACGCAGCTGCCGCATACAGGCGCTGATATCCCTCGCTTTGCTATGCCCTAAACCGCAGGGCTTTACAATCTCCTCAATTTCCTCCACCGCAGCCTCTGCCAATGCATTAATATCAGGAAATTTAGCGTACAAATCTTCCACCACCACATTCACCCTGGCATCAGTACATTGCGCCGCCAAACGCACGCTGACCAGAAGCTTCCATGCATCATCATATTCCAAGCTACAGCCCGCATCCGGATATTCCTTCTTTAAAAGCTTGATAATATCTAAGGTTCTCTGTTTCTTTGTATATCCCATATATTGTCAATCCTTTCACTTTTGTATTAATTTTATCTACAGGGTAAACAGCCCCACTGACTGTAATAGCAGCACAAACAGCATAATTGGCGCTATTACTTTAATCATAACAATATAAAGTCCCCGCCTGCCAAAGCGATGACCACCCTCACACACCTCATCAATCACTGTCTTTGGCTTTACAATCCAGCCGATTAACAGACAAGTGAGCAAGGCAACCAGAGGCATCAGGCAGTTATTGCTGATGTAATCCAAAATATCCAGAATCTGAGCTGTGTTCCCATTCGGAAGCTTCATCTCAAAATAGAACACGTTATATCCAAGGCATACAACCACGCCGCCAACCAGGGCATATGCAGTTACTGCAAGCGTGCTTTTTTTCCTGGACCAGTGCAGGGCATCCACCAAACTGGACACTATGGCCTCCATGACAGATACCGCAGAGGTAATCGCCGCAAACACCACCATCAGGAAAAACAGGATACCGATAACTCTTCCCACTGTTCCCATAGCCTCAAATACCTTCGGAAGAGAAACAAACATCAATCCCGGTCCCTGTGCCATACCTTCAGTTCCCATAAAGACATACACCGCCGGAACTATCATCAGTCCCGCCAGCAGCGCCACCAACGTATCAAAAAATTCAATCTGGTTGATGGATTTCATTAAATTGACATCTTTTTTTACATAGGAGCCATAAGCAACCATAATTCCCATAGAGACACTGATGGAAAAGAAAAGCTGCCCCATCGCATCCACAATCACAATAAAAAGGTCTTTGAATGTCATGCCAGTAAAATCGGGTACTAAATAAACTTTCAAGCCCTGAAGCCCCGTCCTTGCAACTCCCCCATCCGTATAGGAAAGCGTTAACGAATAAATAGAAATACCTATAATCAACAGGAACAGAGTCGGCATCAGAATTTTGCTGTACTTTTCAATCCCCTTATCAACTCCATTGTACACAACAAAGGCCTTTCTCTTATACATAAGACCGAGCCCACGAGACCGTAATAGTTCTCGAATGCCGTCTTCTGCGT
>CAMWOF010000276.1 GCA_947175805.1 uncultured Clostridiaceae bacterium | reverse complement strand
ATCTGGGGACACACCTGCATAGCAGGTGGTTTATTTTTGTTGTGAATACAACAAAGAAATGTGGCGGATTTATCCGCCACATTTCATCCTTGCTTAAGCCATAAATTTTGAACTTAATAACAGTGAGAGCACAAGCAGCAAAACTGTTAACAGCGTAGTCCACTTCACCAGCATACCTTCCTTGGAACGTCCCTTGTTCCTGCTCCAGTATGTATCTGTGGTTCCAGACAACGAGCCAAGCCCTGTTTCCTTGCCCTCCTGTGACAACACAATGACAATCAATGCAACAGATACAAATAAAATCAAAACTTCCAATGCAATCCGCATACTCTTCCTCCTAATCATGTCCGATATCTATATCCTTTTACCGACACGCTCATATTACATCACTGCCGACTATTGTAACACAATGAAAATTAGAATTCAACGGTTTTTTTATAATTTAGACATAGCATAAAAAATCAGTGGCTTCGTGCGAACGAAACGGGAGATTATTCACAGATATACAAACAATAATTTATACAGAAACAGCGGGCAGTCCGGAGACTGCCCGCAAAGGATACCGGTTTCATTATAAATGTCCAAACCCCGTGTTCTTTAAAAATGATACTCTCCAATCTTGGAAAGCTCCTCCTCAATCCGCAGAAGCTGGTTGTATTTGGCAGTTCTGTCGCTTCTGGCAGGCGCACCGGTCTTAATCTGCCCTGCATTGACTGCCACCGCCAAATCGGCGATGGTCGCATCCTCTGTCTCACCGGAGCGGTGGGAAATAATCGTGTTATAGCCCGAATTCCTCGCCATCCTGATAGCGTCTAACGTCTCTGTCAGCGTTCCGATTTGGTTAAATTTAATGAGAATGGCATTGGCAATGCCGTCGGCAATGCCTTTTGAGAGACGCTTTGTATTGGTCACAAACAAATCATCTCCTACAAGCTGTACCTTTTCTCCCAAACGGTAGGTCATGAGCTTCCAGCCCTTCATGTCATTTTCATTCAAGCCGTCCTCAATGGAAAAAATCGGGTAACGCTCCACCAGCTCTTCATAATACTGTACCATTTCCTCTGCATTTCTGTAGATTTCCTTGCCCGCCATCTTGCTTTCGCCAGGGAAATAGTACCTATCCGTCACATCATCATAGAGCTCGGAGGCAGCCGCATCCAAGGCTATCTTCACATCATCATCCGGCTTATATCCCGCCTCAGAAATCGCCCGCACGATATAATCCAAAACCGCCGCCGTGTTTGGCAGGTTCGGTGCGAAACCGCCCTCATCTCCAACACCAGTGGATAATCCATCTGCCTTTAACAGCTTCTTTAAGGTGTGATATATCTCACATGCCATCTCCATGCAGGTCTTCATGGAATCCGCACCCACCGGCACAATCATAAACTCCTGCAAATCCACTGTATTGGTGGCATGGGCGCCGCCGTTTAATATGTTCATCATCGGTACAGGAAGCACCTTTGCATTAACGCCGCCGATATAGCGGTATAAGGGCAGTCCCAGACCATTTGCAGCTGCCTTCGCCACTGCCAGGGAAACGCCGAGGATTGCATTCGCACCATATTTGGATTTATTTTCCGTGGCATCAGAATCTATAAGCATCTTGTCAATCTGTGCCTGGTTGCAGGCGTTCATGCCGATTAACCTGTCTGCAATTCTCGTATTTACATTCGTTACCGCACGCTCCACTCCCTGTCCCATATAACGCTTCTCACCATCCCGAAGCTCATGGGCTTCATAGGCTCCGGTAGATGCACCGGAAGGCACTGCTGCCCTGCCAATGGTTCCGTCTGCTAATGTTACCTCAACCTCTACTGTAGGATTTCCCCTGGAATCCAAAATCTCTCTCGCACATACATCTGCAATTTCTAAGCGTTTCATAAAAACGAACCTCCTAAATTTTTGCAGCCTTCTGTCAATATCCGGCTGCTTACTTATGTTCCGCAAAGCAATTCACGAAATCCAATTTATTCCATGAACTTTGCCCTCTTAGCAGATAGTATGGACTGCCTTTTCAAATTCTATTCAAATAAAAAAACAAATACAAAAGGGAGCCCTTACCTGCGTAAAGACTCCCGATAGATAAACAATGCTGCTTATGCAATTTTTTGTGTGTAAACCCGCATTTCACAGTAACACATTTACTTTTTTATCAGCAATGACTTACCCGTCATCTCTTCCGGCTGAGGAAGTCCCATAATCTCTAACAGAGTCGGCACGATATCCGCTAAACAGCCATTTTCCCGCAGCGTATATGCATCGTCATAATTTGCCAGGATAAACGGAACCGGATTCGTCGTATGGGCGGTATGAGGCTCCCCTGTCTCGTAATCAATCATCTTTTCGGCATTTCCATGGTCGGCGCAGATGAACAAAACGCCATCCATTTTCTTTACGGCCTCATATGCCTCACCCACACAGGCATCCACCCGCTCCACAGCCTTGATTGCCGCAGGTATCACACCGGTATGCCCTACCATGTCAGGATTGGCAAAATTGATAATGATGACATCATACTCCCCGGATAAAATTGCCTCGTCAAGCTTCATGCCAACCTCCGGCGCACTCATCTCCGGCTGCAGGTCATAGGTAGCTACAGCTGGTGACTTCACAAGAATACGCGCCTCATCCACGTTCGGATCTTCCAAGCCGCCGTTAAAAAAGAAGGTCACATGGGCATATTTTTCCGTCTCCGCCAGACGAAGCTGCTTCTTACCGTTCTTTGCCAGATACTCACCAAAGGTATTCTTAATCTCCTGCTTCTTGAACGCAATCAGCTTATTTGGAATACTCTCGTCATAGTCCTTAAAGCATACATAGGTTAGCGGTATACGGCCGGTTCTCCGCTCAAAGCCTTTGAAATCATCATCACAAAAAGCTCTGGTTATCTCTCTTGCCCGGTCAGGACGGAAATTAAAGAAAATAACGGAATCATTCGGCTTCACGGTTGCCAAAGGCTTGCCATCCTTCTGAATGACAGTCGGCAGTACAAACTCGTCCGTCTTGTCATTTTTATAGGAATCCGCTACTGCCTGTACCGGATCTGACGCCACAACGCCTTCTCCATATACCAAAGCAGCATATGCCTTCTCTACTCTGTCCCAATTTGTATCCCTGTCCATGGCATAATATCTGCCATGAATCGTGGCAATCTGTCCTACGCCGATCTCTGCCATTTTATCTACCAGCTCGGCAACATAATCCTTGCCGGATGCCGGCGGGGTATCCCTGCCGTCCAGAAACGGGTGTACATAAACCCTGTCCAAACCCTGCTTTTTACAAAGCTCCAAGATTCCGTACAAATGGGTGTTATGGCTGTGTACACCGCCATCGGAAAGCAGTCCCCACAAATGCAGGTCAGAATTATTTTTCCTGCAATTCTCAATAGCAGCCAGCATTGCCTCATTCTCAAAGAAATCTCCGTCCTCAATTGCCTTTGTGATGGACGTCAAATCCTGATAAATAATCCTTCCGGCACCAATATTCATATGTCCTACTTCAGAATTTCCCATCTGTCCATCAGGAAGTCCCACTGCCAGGCCGGAGGCATTTCCCTTTACAAAGGGATACTCTGCCATCAGCTGAGCCATATTTGGCGTATTTGCCTGGGCAATCGCATTTCCCTCAGTCTGGTCAGTCAGTCCATAACCGTCAGGCACCATTAAAACCACCGGTTTTTTGCTCATCATTTTATCTCCTTTTACTAAAAATCTGGAAAATATGGTTATATAACCACAACCACTATAATATTATCATAATGGCAAAATATTACAAC
>CAMWOF010000275.1 GCA_947175805.1 uncultured Clostridiaceae bacterium | reverse complement strand
CATCATATCCACAATGTTTTTGGTGATGGCCATGCCAAGACCGGTGCCCTGGATTCCGCTGGTGGTTGTATTCTTTTCCCTCTCAAAAGGTTCAAATATACGGGCAACAAATTCCTCGCTCATGCCGATTCCGGTATCGCTGATGCAAAATTCATAACTTGCATAATCGGCTGAAGTTCCAGGCTTTTCCGTCACCTGCATGGTAATGCTGCCTCCCGGCTTTGTATATTTGATGGAATTGCTGATAATGTTCAAAAGCACCCTGTTTAAGCGCAGCTGATCACAGTAAAATGTCTCATCCGTAATATCCGTTACCTCAATCTGAAAGCTCAAATCTCTTTCATGGACATCTACCTGCACGATGCTGTTTATCTCCCGCAAAATGTCTGACATGTTGCAAGAAATCTCTGCAAGCTGCATTTTCCCGCTCTCAATCTGACTCATATCCAAAACATCATTTATCAGGTTCAGCATATGTTTTCCTGATGCAGTAATCTTTTTTAAGTACTCCTGTACCAGTTCCTTATCGTCAATATGTGCTGCTGCCAGCCCCGTAAAACCTACAATTGCATTCATCGGCGTTCGGATATCATGAGACATATTGGAGAGAAACAGGCTTTTTGCTTTATTTGCATTGTTCGCCTGCACCAGAGCATCCTCTAAAAGCCGTTTCTGCTGCATCTCGCTTCTCGTTTCCTCATCCACACTGCGGAAGCCCAGAACAATGCTATGCCCCTCTTCCCATAACCCGGCGCGCACCACCTTCATCTCATAATACCGCTCTTCTTCATCGAAGAAAACGCAGTAATTCACTTTGAGCTGTCTTTTTTCTGCCATTACCTCCTTCAGATTCTCCACGGAGCATGCCTGACGAAGCAGCTCACCATCCTTCTCGCACACAAGCCTCTGGATATAGCAGTCCATCATCTCATCCAGAGAAATGGTTCCGGAAAAGGCATCACCGAATAATTGCCTGCTCTCCTGATCTTCCCGCAGGGCATTTCCCATACCAGAGTCTAAATCAAAGGTAAATACCAGATTATAGTCAATGCTAAGTGCCTGTATCAACTCCATCTGATATCTTTCATTTTCTTTTTCCTGCTGCTTTTGTGCCGTGTAATCCAGAAGATACCGCTGATAAAACAGTTCCCCGTTCTCCTTTAATAGCTTTACATTGCCCACCACATGGAGAATATCACCGTTTTTGTGCTGTACGCGGTACTCCATGCTGACAGTGTCACCTTCCTTTTTCAGCTTCTGAATCTTTTCCCGAAGCGCCGGCTTGTCCTCCTCCACCACTGACAATGCCACCATATCAAAGTTTTCCAGCATATCGTCTATGGAGTCATAACCCAATATCCTGAGTGCAGCCTGATTTACGCTGATAATCCGGGAGCCGTCCACGGAATGGCAGATTACGCCGCAGTCTAACGTGGTAAAAATAGTCTCCATCATACGGTTCTTATTCATGATTTCCTGCTCATACGCCCGCTCCTGGGTCACGTCAATACCAACGCCTACCGTGCCCATAATGCTGCCGTCCAAATCATATAACGGCGCCTTATATGTAGTCAAAAGCCGCATGTCGTCCCCGGCCTTCACCTGCTCCTCAGATACACAGACAGTCTTACTCCTTATAACCTCCATATCTGACTCCATGCAGTCATAGCCTTCATTTTGGGGATCATTCGGATCCACATCCCATATGTAATAGTGGTCTCTGCCCTCTACCTGCTGTTTTGTCTTATTTACCGTTTTGCAAAAGCTGTCATTGACCTTTTCGTGAATTCCGTCTTTCGTTTTATACCAAATCAAATTCGGCACACTATTAATCGTGGTCTCAAAAAAATGGCTGGTCTGCCAGTAATCCTTACTCATTTTGCACGTCTGCTGCCATCTCAGAAACCGGAACTTCAACTCCGCTTCTGACATCGGCAAAAGCCATATATCCGTAATTTCTTCCAAGCTGTCCTCCAAAAGCTCCATCTGCTCTTTGGGCGCAAGCACAATAAGCTGGGCGTCCTCCCGACTGCTTGAAAGCAATATATGAAGTGCCTCTTTTGCGTCCAGCTCACGAAGATTAGCCAAAATCACATCTGCACCTGCCGCCGAAGCCGCCTCCGGTACAGTCCCCTCCAAGAAATCATGGGTAAAAAATTCAAGAGGCGGCATCTCCTTTATAATTTCAAATTCCCTGCATGGATGACCCATCAAGTAAAAATGCAGTTGACAATGATACATTTCTATTTGCCTCCTTTACCCTACAAATACTGCATATGCCTTCCCGGCACAAACAAATATAAAACTCCTCTATGTTAGATTAGCAAGAGAAGTTTTTTATGTCAATATAGATTTACTTAATTGCCTTATCAACTTTCTCTGTTTCTGACTTGCTCTCTGTTCCTGCGTACTCTTTCTGCACCAGATTTCCGCTCGCATTCTCCTTTCTTACTGGTTCAGAGAAATTTTTATTCTATAAGCAGCCTTTTAATAAACCGCTTGCTTTTTTAAGCATCTGGCAACTATCAACCAAATCGGCATCATGATCATCATAACGCATGCCTGATACAGGTTATTCCCCGGAAGTCTTGCATCCACAGGGTTATCCCTATCAACATAGACCTCCAGCTCGTCTCCTTCATACACTACGTCATACCCATCAAGCGTTACATGATTGTAAGTCTGTCCCTGATAAGTATATGTCACATAAATTTCATATATTGTTCTTACACGATGATTACCAACGCCATGACCTTCATACGTGAAACGATCATAGACCTCCACTACAACAGCGTCTACCTTTTCGCATGTGCCTATAAAACTACAATAGCTAATAAATTTCCATAGACCGACCAGAAAGAACACTACTGCCAAAATCACAAACCAGTACGAAAGTCTTTTGTAAGAACCTGCATCTAATTGCCCCTTCCCCATAAATAATCTCTCCTTGGTATATTATGCAGACCGTACTGTCATACATATTTGCCATATGTGAAGCGTTCTGTATTTATGCCCCTTAGTATATCATTTTTTTAGCTTGAATTCAATGAGATAAGAACAGTAGTACAAAAATCACTCTGATATGTATTATTGCATTTTTGTAAAGCAGATTTCAATAGATTCCTTGTTTTTTACCGATACATACTTATCACACAAATAGATATATTCTTTTGCAGCATTATCGTGTCTATACTCCTTCAGAACCGCAATAAATTTCTGTCTTGCCTCTTTGAATTTCCGCAGACAGTAATACTCCACCCCCTGTTCAAACAGCTCTTTGGTAGCTGCCTTCAGCCGGAATATCTCCCGGCTGTCACCATCATACACATCATATATTTTACCCCAGTAGCCGGTAAAGGCATTATACAAAAATCCCATATTTCTCGTATGGTATGTTTTAAAAAATCCCGGTATTTTCTGTGCAGTCTCCTGGGTAACCAGGATATGGGCATGGTAATCCTTCGCAATAGATTGAAGATAGGACGCCATATCTCTGTTTGGAGAAACCGTGATGGCAGCCAGACGCTTCTCGTTCCCTACCATCCCCAGAGTAATCTGCCCATGTGCAATACCGATTGCTCCCCAATTTCTAATGATTTGCTCCTTCGACACCGACCCTATTTTTTCCGCCTCAGCTTCTAAAACTGCTGCTGTCCGCCTGCGGTTTAAATCTTGGCAAATCTGTATAGCGCCCAAAAGGGCCTTCTCTACATTTCCCTCAAACAGTGCAGTACAGCCTGCATTCTGAAAGCTCTCTATCATGCCCTCCCGCTCTGAAA
>CAMWOF010000274.1 GCA_947175805.1 uncultured Clostridiaceae bacterium | reverse complement strand
GTATTGTATGATGCAGACAGATGTCTGCGGCAGTGAGGATAGTGTATAAGTTTCAATTCGTGAGAGTTGGAAGAATTAAAGTGGTACCACGGCATTTGCTCGTCTTTAAGTTTTGAAGACGGGTTTTTTCTTTTTTACACATTTGTATTGCTTTTTGGGGTTATGATTATTTAAAGGAGGGTTATACCATGGCAAAGAAACCATATTACATTACCACTGCGATTGCCTACACATCAGGGAAACCGCATATCGGTAACACCTACGAGATTGTTTTGGCTGACGCCATTGCCCGCTATAAGCGTTTTGTGGGCTATGATGTGCGGTTCCAGACTGGCACGGATGAGCACGGCCAGAAGATTGAGCAGAAGGCGGAGGAGGCAGGCATCTCACCGAAGGAGTTCGTGGATGGGACTGCCGGTGAGATTAAGAGGATTTGGGATTTAATGAACACCTCTTATGACAAATTTATTCGCACAACGGATGAATACCATGAACAGCAGGTACAGAAAATATTTAAAAAGCTGTACGATAAGGGCGAC
The DNA here is from genome assembly GCA_947175805.1 of uncultured Clostridiaceae bacterium. Classification (GTDB taxonomy): domain Bacteria; phylum Bacillota; class Clostridia; order Lachnospirales; family Lachnospiraceae; genus RGIG6919. Next base: position 3,252 of record CAMWOF010000274.1, on the reverse strand, counting down.
ATTTACAAGGGAAAATATGTTGGAATGTACTGTACCCCTTGTGAGTCCTTCTTTACTGAATCACAGCTCGTTGACGGAAAATGTCCGGATTGCGGGCGTCCGGTGGAGGAGGCAGAGGAGGAAGCATATTTCTTCAAGCTGAGCAAATATTCCGACAAATTGATTGAATATATTAATGCGAATCCCGACTTTATTCAGCCGGAGTCCCGCAAAAATGAAATGATGAATAATTTCCTGCTTCCGGGGTTGCAGGATTTGTGTGTTTCCAGAACCTCGTTCAAATGGGGTGTACCGGTGGACTTTGATCCAGAACATGTTATCTATGTCTGGATTGACGCATTGTCTAACTATATTACCGGTCTGGGGTATGATCAGGACGGACACAGTGATAAAAAGTTTAACCGTTACTGGCCGTGTGATTTGCACTTGATTGGCAAGGATATTTTGCGTTTTCATACGATTTACTGGCCAATCATGCTGATGGCGTTGGATTTGCCGCTTCCAAAGCAGATTTTTGGTCATCCGTGGCTGCTGCAAAATGACGGCAAAATGAGCAAATCAAAAGGCAATGTTATTTATGCAGATGACCTGGTGGAGCTGTTCGGTGTGGATGCGGTTCGTTTCTTTGTTTTGCATGAGATGCCTTTTGACAATGACGGCGTGATTTCCTGGGAGCTGGTGGTAGAGCGGGTAAATTCTGAGCTTGCCAATACGCTGGGTAATTTGGTAAACCGCACGGTTTCCATGGCAAATAAATACTTCGGCGGCGTTATCACCAACGGCGAGGTCAGCGAGCCGGTGGATGCGGATTTGATTAAACTTGTGGAGAACACAAGGCACAACATTAATAAATGTATGGATAAGCTTCGCGTGGCGGATGCTCTCACAGAGATTTTCAATCTGTTTAAGCGTTGCAATAAATACATTGATGAGACAATGCCATGGGCTTTGGCAAAGGAGCCGGAAAAGCAGGCGCGTTTGCAGACGGTGCTCTATAACCTGGTGGAAAGCATTGTCTTTGGGGCAAGTTTTTTAAAGAATTTTATGCCGGAGACGGCGGATAAGATTCTTAGCCAGTTAAATGCCAAGGCAAGACCGGTTGAGGAGTTGATACATTTCGGCAGTTATGCTTCCGGCACCAAGGTGACGGACACACCGGAGATTTTGTTTGCAAGGCTGGATGTGGATGAGGTGTTAGCGAAGGTAGAAGAAATGTATCCTGAGGAGCCGGAACCGGAGGAGGAGCCGCTGCCGGGTTCTGAGGGTATTGATATTGAAGCAAAGCCATTGATTTCCATTGATGATTTTTCTAAGCTTCAATTACGGGTCGGTGAGATTGTTGCCTGTGAGCCAGTGAAGAAGTCCAAGAAGCTGTTGTGCTCTCAGGTTCGTTTCGGCAGTGAAATCAAGCAGATACTGTCTGGTATCCGCAGCCATTACGACGCCGAGGATATGGTCGGCAAAAAGGTCATTGCGGTGACGAATTTAGAGCCGGTGGAGCTTGCCGGTCTTCAGTCCGAGGGTATGCTTCTGTGTGCAGAGGATTTAGACGGGAATCTGTCTCTTCTGACTACAGAGTATGATATGCCAAACGGCGCTGAATGCCGCTAGGCATGGAGGCAATTAACTTCCACAAGGGGCAATCGTATATCTGCGGAATGATGTTTCGGCAGATAGATCATAAGAGCATGGACAGTAATATGTGTCCATGCTCTTGTTAAATTTTCCAGATATAAGCCCTTGCCATGAAGGGAAAACAGGCATAAAATAGAGATAGTATTAAATAGGCGAGTTTCGCAAACGCCTAAGATAGAGGTAAGGAGGCATGGGACATGGAGCGATATACAGGCAGACTGCACAGTGGATTGATTATAGGTCTGGCGTTTCTTTTCGGAATATGTATGCTGGTGTGTGCCGCCGCGCCGGTACAGGCGCAGGAGGCATGGGATGGTACGTCTGTGCGGGTATATGCTGGCGGCGACGGCACGGAGGGGGCGCCCTATGAAATCAGCAGCGCTGCGGAGCTCGCTTACCTGGCGAAGATGGTCAATGCGGGAGAGCCTTATGAGGATACATATTTTATTTTAACAGAGGATATTGATTTAAACCGTAAAAAATGGACGGCGATTGGCACCACTATGACGGAATTTCGCGGGCATTTAGATGGCGGCGGGCATGTGGTTTCCAATTTATACATTAAGCGGAAGACAAAGGCGCAGGGGTTATTTGCCTACACGGTGGATGCGCAGATATCGAATCTTACGCTGCTGGGGGTGAACATCCAAGGCAAAAATTATGTGGGCGGTATTGTGGGCGTTGCCAAAAACACGACACTTTTTAATTGCTCTGTCTCCGGTGAGCTGCGGGGAGAAAATTATGTGGGCGGTATCCTCGGCGCAGAAAAGCAGGGAACAGACAAGGAAGGGGCGGCAGTGAAGCTGGTGCGGGGCTGCGTCAACAAGGCAAAGGTTATCGGCACCCAGTATGTGGGTGGCATTTGCGGCTCCTATAAGGGCTGTATCTATAACAGCAATAATTACGGCGATGTGTTTGGCATGCAGCGGACAGGCGGGATAGTCGGACAAGGCGCTGCCGACACCTGCGTAAACCATGGGACTGTCGGTGGTGTGCAGGATGTAGGAGGAATCTGCGGCTATGTGCCGGCAGGCCAAGCTGTAAACAGCTGTGTCAATATGGGTAGTATACAGGCGAGTATAGAGGTAGGGGGAATCTGCGGTTATGTGCCGGGAGGGACGGTCATTTTGCAGAGCTCTAATTACGGTTCTGTGACAGGAAAGGAACGCGTGGGCGGTATCTGCGGCGTGGGTGGATTTTCCCTGTGCTTTAATATGGGGACAATTACCGGCACCCAATATGTGGGCGGTATTTGCGGCTACATTTATGGAGGCACTTCCGGCAACAGCTACAACAGAGGAAATGTAAAAGGCGGTGCAAAGGGAAAGTATATCGGTGGGATAGCCGGTTACATGCAGGCATCAGAGAGCGGAGCGGTTCTGCGCTTTTGCTACAGTACCGGAAAGCTGACGGGAAAGACAAATGTGGGCGGCATTGTGGGTTATAACGGCGGTACGGTTTCCGATACCTTTTACCTTGTAAATCAGGCAAAGATTGGCATTGGTGGTGGAAAAAAGGGAAGCGCCAGGCCGAAGGAGGCTTCGGCATTGAAGTCAGTAAAAATCCTGACCCTGTTAAATGAGGATGAAAAAATATGGAAGCAGTCAGAGGGCAGTT
>CAMWOF010000273.1 GCA_947175805.1 uncultured Clostridiaceae bacterium | reverse complement strand
GGTCCATGCATCCCCAAGCCTCATCAGTTCGCAGACCGTCCTGTTGTCTGAGCGGTATCCTGCATAGCCTCCGCTGAATCCGGATATGGAAGCCGTGAAACGCAGCGTGTAGGATGCACCGGAATAAACGCGCACCCTGTTCCCCCGGATACGCATTTCAATAGTGTACATGGTGGGATTCCCACGCAGGTCTGCATTCGCCGTCCGGCTGATCGTCTGGCTGTAACTGCCAAGAAGGGTGGAACCCTTGTAAAGCTCCACCCTCTGTGTGTCATAATTTAAACAGCAGAAAACGTCCCCGCAGAACACCCCCGCCTTCCCGCTGCCGTTTGCCGGGAACGCCAGCCTTGCCCGCAGGTGCAGTTCCTTGAATCCGCTGTACTTCCACGCAAGCTGCCCGCTCCCCTCAAGCTGGGAATACGGCCGGTTCTCGTATCCCTCCCGCCACACATCCCACTTGCCTGAGAGCGTCGTCCAATAGCTTTCCGGCAGGGGATTTTCGTCACGGAAATCCTCGTACCAGATGAGCGCCGAGTCCGGCTTCCTGCGGAGCATCTCCAGAGTCAGCTTGAAGCCTTTGTCCGGCTGCGCCATGTTGCCGTCCACGTCCTTGAATTTCCGCGGCGCAAGCGTGTAGGTGGCGGAGCCGGCGCTCGGCCATTCCGAAAAAGCCGAACAGACACGGAAGCCGTAAAACTGCACCCCTTTCACATCCACCGAGACCGTGATGATGTGTGTCCCTGCGGAGAGGGAGATTCCCTCTGCCAGCGCCGACCAGAAGGTGGTTCTCCAGTACGGCCACCACAGGCGGCTCTCCGTGAAATGCTTCCTGTTCCCGTCAATGGAAATGTATATCCCATTTTTATCCCAGAAGGGGAAGCACAGGCGCACGGCGATATCATAAGTCCCTGCCGAGGGTACAGAAAATCTGTAAACAGCGGAGCCGTTATCCCCCATCGTCACCATGCCCTCCGAAACGGACACGATGCCGGAATAGCTGTCAGGGTTCCCGCCGTCCCGGTCGACCAGGATGCCGTCAAATTCCGTCTTCTGCTCCTTGCCGTAGGCGGTAAGGTAATGCCTGCGGTTGTATGTGCCGGAAAGCAGCGGGTAATCAAAAGAGACCGCATCCCGCCCCTCCATGTAGTCGTACACATGGGGAAGCGCCCACGGCACCTTGTCGTAATCGTCCCAATAGGCCACGATGGGGAGGAAGGGCTGCGGCGGCTTGTCATCCGTGAAATTGTAGCCGCCCGTCATCCATAGCTGTGCGGCATAGTAGGTGTTAGATGTCCCCCGGTAGGTTACGCCCATGTTCTCCGGCGTGTCGTGTATCCGCCAGTTCCACCCGTAGGCAGGCATCCCCAGGAACACTTTATCCGGATTCATCACTTTTGCTGCATAATTATAGATGCCCTCCAGCCATGAGCGCGGGGACACCGGCCCCGGTGCGCTGCCCGCCCACGCCATGCCGTAGCTCATGATGGAGGCAGTATCACAGTAATTATTGAGGTCGCCGTAAACACACCAGTTTTCCCCTCCGACAGAGCCGTTAATGCTGTCCATCCCCGGCAGGCAGATGTTCATCAATTTTGTGGAATCATAGGACTTCACAGTGTTGTAAATATTGCGGAACATGGCCGTAGACTTGGCTGCCGTGGAATAGTCATCCCCTTTTTCCAGGTCGATGTCCACGCCGTCACACCACGGGTATTTCTCCATGATCCGCACAAGCTCCGAAAGGAACATATCCTGCGCCCCGTTTGTGTTCTCCCGCAGCGCCTTGAAGATGCTGTTCGTGCCGTCATTAGCGACCGTCAGCAGCCACTTGATGTGCGGCCACTTGCTGATATACGTCCGCATGGTGGAGCCTGCCGCGATGGAAACGCCGCTCTCGTAGATTTCCCCGGTCGCCCTGACCTTGAAGGAGAACAGCCCGATCTGGCTGATGCGGTCGCCGTAATCCCGGAGTGCCTGGTACATCCTTGTATTTCCCATGAACGTCCATACCATGATCTGTTTGCCTTTGAGTGTGTCCATTAGCAGTCCCTCCTTAAAAAATGGCATGAAAAAAGCGCCTGGGGTTCAGACGCTTCCGAAATATTAGTGCTAATACCATTGCAATTATAGCTTCATCATTATTGATTTTCTTTTTCATATTTCTGTTTGAGCCTTCGCAAGAACTGTTCATGCTGGTAGTACGGAGTAACACAATCCTCATCAAAGTCATTTCTAAAGATAACCCAATCATTTATTGTGTTTATAGCATGATCTTTATAATCATCTTCCACCTCCACACCTATATAATTGAGAAAGGAAATTCTAAGTGCCACTTCCACAACATAAGTAAAGTACCAACTTATGTAATATTTTGCATCCTCCTCAGATTTAAATACAAACGTTGCAAGACTGTCCTTTTTATAGATATAATGATCCACCTCTGTTCTTTCCTGTGCCAAGACATAGCAAAAATCTTCTCTTTCCATCCCCATCAGCTTAAGACCATATAAAATCTTATCAGTATTTAGTGCCTTTTTTATAATCCGTTCAAAATTGGATTTTAAATTATTCGTTTCTTTGAATGTATTATTAACAAATCCATCACAAAGGTTCAAGTAAAGAGACAGACGATGCCCTTCATTTATTTTCTCGTACCCATCTGAATGAAGATAGAAAAAAGCATTTACAACTGATTTTGTCATTTTCTCGTCCTTTTTTCCTTCATTCCTCATCTTATCAAAAGCCTTCAAGACATTTTCTGATAGGTTCCGTTCCGCCCGCCCCAACAATATTGCTGACGAAATCCAACTATATCCAGACTTATAAAATGCAACCTTAATTAAATTGTCCACACTTTTTTCTTCCCCATCAATTATTAAACGCAGAGGCTCGAAAAAATACCCATCATACAAAAATAACACTTCCCATACAAGATAAAATGCTTTGGAGACAGTTTCTGATTCCCCTTCTAAAACCATGTTGCATTTTCTATCTTTAATCTCTATTGAAATATCCACACCATCAAATCCTGTTTTTATCTGCTGATCGCTCCATGAACGGACATGGTCTCCTACTTCCATTTCAACTTCCCAAACCATAAAATGACCTCCTTGAATTTATTCTCTTACCACCTCCAAACAGTATAGCTTGAAACTGCCTTTTTTTCAATTACTATGGAATTTAATTACAACAATTCGTTCCCATCCTGCATTTCCTGCATCGTAAATAACAGCCTCGCCGTTTTCCCGCCCTCCAACGCCACCTTATGCTTGGAATCCCATGCGGCGCTGTACTGGTAGAATCCTTCCTTTTTCTCCGGAACCCCGTTCTTCGTACATTCCCTCGTACTGGCAAGCAGCGCGATATCATCCTCCGCATTCACGGCATCGGGAAAAGACACCCTCTGGCCGCCCACGCCCTGGGCGAGCCGCACCGTCCCCGCCGCCATATCGGATTTCGGGTAGATGTGGATGTCTAACGGTGCAGAGGTCTTCCCCAGGTTAAAGAGGATGACCGTCTCCTCCGAGCGCACCACGCCGTTGAACCACACAGGAGCCTTTATCCCGCCATCCTCCCGGAACTTCTGCAGGCAGGTCTCCGTGTGCGGGGCATATCCCGCAAGGCCCGGCCCTTCCTGCAGTTGGAGGTCGGTAAACCATATCCGCCCGGAGCAGTCGGCAATGGTGGGGACCACCGTAACGCTCACGACGCGCATATCCTTTTTCTTATTGACCACTTCCGCAAGCCTTACAAACTCAGCCATCCAGCGTCCACCTCAGTTCCGAGGGATGCCCCACCCTGTCA
>CAMWOF010000272.1 GCA_947175805.1 uncultured Clostridiaceae bacterium | reverse complement strand
AGATTGATGTCTGCGATTATTTTCTGCGAAGCCGGTACGGAGTCTTATACAGGTAAGGTTGCCGTTGGTATCGTGGTTATGAACAGAGTCCGTTCTAAGAAGTATCCGAATACTGTGAAAGGTGTGATTTATCAAAAAAGCCAGTTTACGCCGGCACATTCTGGTGCACTGGCTCAGGCGCTGAAGGATTATGATGACGGTAACTTTAACCAGAAGAATCATTTAGAATCCATTAAGGCTGCCAAAAAGGTATTGAAGGGCTGCACCACCGTGACGATTAAGGGTAAGAAGGTAAATATGAAGTCATATTTATTCTTTTCCGGTTATCTGAGCAACAGAAGACTTAAGATAGGAAACCACATGTTTAAATAATGGATGTACTATTTTGTTGAAAGAAACAGTCATATAGGGGAAAGACATCGAATTTCGGTGTCTTTTCTTTTTTTGTATCTAATTTGTTCTTTTTATGCAGGAAAAACGGTTAAAATAAAATATGAAACACAATGAACACAAAAATTGACCGAATTATAATGTCCTTAATGGTTATGAAATATTGGCAGGAGGACATGATTTATGAAAATAATAATTGGTGGGCACGATGAAAAGTGGAATACACAAATTTCGGGGATTCTCGAAAAGGACACGGTCGGTCATGAGATAGAGACGGAAAGGCGGGGTATCTCCCTGTTGGAGAAAATAAAAAGCACAAAGCCGGAGCTGGTGGTTATTGACCTGTTGCTGCCGGAGCTGGATGGAATCGGCGTAATAGAACAAGTTCACGAACAGGATATGGACGAGCCGGATTTTATTTTAGCGGTGCCCCCGGCTATGAAAGACCGGATGCACTGTTTTCAAGGGCTTAAGAAAACATGGGTGGTGGAGAAGAACATGGATGCCCCGGTATTGCTGAGTGCAGTGCATTCATTGATGAAGACGGATAAGCGGAAATGGAGTGACAATGCCTTTGTCAATATGCGTATGGTTAGCGGCATGATGCAGGAGGATATGGAAATACTGGTCACAAATGTAATTCATGATGTGGGAATCCCGGCGCATATAAAAGGGTATCGGTATTTGCGTTATGCCATATTGCTGGCTGTTCAGGATATGGATATTTTAAATTCCATCACAAAGCAGCTATATCCTGAAATTGCAAGAAAGTATCAGACAACTCCGGACAGAGTGGAACGTGCTATCCGGCATGCGATTATTGTGGCATGGGAGCGGGGGATGCCGGAACAGATGCAGGAGTATTTCGGATATGCCTTAAAGCAGGGAACAGGCAAGCCAACCAATTCGGAGTTTATTGCCATGATTGCAGATAAAATCCGCTTGGAAAGCAAAATTAAAAGTGCATAGTTAAAAGAGAAGCATAGGAGTGGAGAAGCATGAGTGGAATAGAAAAAAAAGAAATGGCAAAAAATTATATTTTAATTGGCGACTATCACTGGGCGCAGATGAAAAAGGAAATAGAACCGTTTTTAGAGCCGGAGGAATGTGTTTTGGGCTTTGACAACGGAAAAGAGTTATATGAGGCGGTGCGTAAGCTGCGCCCGGAAATCGTGATTATGGATGTTGTACTGCCGGAGATGGACGGGCTTTCTATTTTGGAGGCAGCGCAGGCGGAAGCAGCCTTAGAGCAGGTATTTTTCTTCCTGTATGCCCAGGTAGGGCCGGATTCCATGGTGGAGAGCAGCTTACAGTTAGGGGCTTCCTACTATTTTTTAAAACCGATGAGTATGGAAATTATGTTGAAGCGTATCCGGCAAGTTACTGGAAGCAGGGAAAGTGCAACTACGGACTGCCATATGATGGAGCAGGCTCAGGTGTACAGTATGCTTGAGCAGGAGGTTACGGAAATGATTTTAAGTCTGGGTATTCCTGCACACATCAAGGGCTATCAGTATGTCAGAGAGGGAATTATGCTGGCAACGCAGGACATGAATAATCTGAATTATATTACAAAGCTGCTTTACCCCACGATTGCAAAAAAATATAAGACCAGTGCGGGAAGCGTGGAGCGTGCCATCCGTCATGCCATAGAGGTAGCGTGGAACCGGGGAAATTATAATAAAATTGAGGAATTGTTTGGCTATACCGTCAGTGCGGGCAAAGGAAAGCCAACGAATTCTGAGTTTATAGCGCTTATTGCAGATAAGATTCGACTTACGTACAGAATACATGCATAACAGTGAAAAGAGCGGCAAAGCCGAGGCAGGGAATAAATTGTTATCATCGAACAATATGCATAATAAAAAACTGTTTTCTTCCGTTGTGAAATGTGCTATAATATGGAAAATATGTAAGTCTTAAAACACATAAGGTTTTTGGAGGAAGATATCATGAAGAAAGTTGTTTACATTGCGTCTGAGTGTGTGCCTTTTATTAAGACAGGCGGATTAGCCGATGTTGTTGGGACATTGCCGAAGGTTTTTGACAAAAAGAACTATGATGTCCGCGTTATTATTCCGAATTATTTGTGTATTCCAGAGAAGTTCCGCTCAAAGATGAGCTATATCACGCATTTCTATATGGATATGGACTGGAAACAGCTTTACGTGGGAATCATGTATTTAGAATATGAGGGTGTAAAGTTTTATTTTATAGATAATGAATATTATTTCAATGGGTTTACGCCATACGGAGATGTGAAATGGGATATCGAAAAGTTCTGTTATTTTTCCAAAGCAGCGCTTTCCTGTCTTCCAGCGATAGGGTTTCAGCCGGATATTATACACTGCCATGATTGGCAGTCAGGCATGGTGCCGGTATATTTAAAGACTCTGTTTGCCAGCAATCCGTTTTACAGCGGAATGAAGTCTGTGATGACGATTCATAACCTGCAGTTCCAGGGCAGATGGGATATTAAAACCATCAAGGCGTATTCCGGGCTGCCGGATTATGTATTTACTCCGGACAAGTTAGAGATTAATAAGGATGCCAGTATGTTAAAGGGCGGTCTGGTGTATGCAGATAAGATTACTACTGTGAGCAATACCTATGCGCAGGAGATTCAGACAGCTTATTATGGTGAGGGCTTGAATGGTCTTTTGAGCGCACGGCACGAGGATTTATGGGGCATTGTAAACGGAATCGACTATGATATCTGGAACCCTGCCACTGACCCACTGATTACAAAGAACTATTCCGGCAAAGCATGGAAAAAGGCTAAGACCGAAAACAAGAAAAAGCTTCAGGAGATCATGGGGCTTCCTGTAGATGAGAAGCAGTTCGTCATCGGACTGGTTTCCCGTCTGACTGACCAGAAGGGGCTGGATTTGATAGACTGTATCATGAACGATATTTGCCAGGATGGCGTACAGTTTATTATTATCGGAACGGGTGACCCGAAGTATGAGAACATGTTCCGCTATTACCAGGGGATTCATCCGGCAAAGGTTTCGGCGAATATATATTATGACGAGGCAAAGTCCCATATGCTGTATGCAGGATGTGATGTCATGCTTGTGCCTTCCAGATTTGAGCCTTGCGGGCTGACACAGTTGATGGCGCTTCGTTACGGGACACCGCCGATTGTCCGTGAGACAGGCGGGCTTAAGGATACTGTACAGCCGTATAATGAATTTGAACAGACAGGGACGGGCTTCAGCTTTGCAAATTACAATGCCCATGAGCTGCTTTCTGTTATCAACTATGCAAAATGTGTATATTATGATCACAGGGAACAGTGGAATTCACTGGTGGACAGAGCCTTGCAGCAGAATTATTCATGGGGAGAATCTGCAAAGATTTATCAGGACTTATATAACTGCCTGTGTCCATGGATTCAATAAGCGATATAAGAGAAGTTATGAGG
>CAMWOF010000271.1 GCA_947175805.1 uncultured Clostridiaceae bacterium | reverse complement strand
GTTCGCAAAGCCGATTCATGATATGGCGAAGGTAGCAGGCAGGATGCAGGTGTTCTATTTCGACCCCAGAGTAGACGTGAAACGACACCCCGAAATCAGTGCACCCGGAAATGCCATGAATGAGCTGTCAGCCCAGCTGGAACACACAATCCGCGAACTGAAAACTGCCAACATTGAGCTGAGTGAGGATATAGAAAAAAAGACAGAGGTGGATGAGATGCGCAAGGATTTCCTTGCCCATGTCTCCCATGAACTAAAAACACCTATTGCTCTGATTCAAGGTTATGCCGAGGGGCTTAAGGAAAATATCTCCGATGACCCTGAAAGCAGGGAATTTTACTGTGAAGTGATTATGGATGAAGCGAACAAAATGAATGTTATGGTGAAAAAGCTCCTATCCTTAAATGAATTGGAATTTGGCAATAACCGTCTGGATGTACAGCGCTTTAATATCGTAGGTCTGGTAGACAATATTATACAGTCATCCTCAATTCTCCTGCAGGACTTTGATGGACAACTAAAAATACAGGAGGCAGAGCCAATTTATGTATGGGCTGATGAATATTTAATCAGTGAAGTGATTACAAATTACCTGACAAATGCAATCCATTACGTGCTTCCTGGAGGGGAAATCCGTATCAATTATTTTATGGAGGATAAAGAGGTCAGGGTACAGGTTTATAACACCGGCAATCCTGTACCGGAGGAGGAGCTTTCAAAAATATGGGTTAAATTCTATAAGGTGGATAAGGCCCGTACAAGGGAATACGGCGGCAGCGGTATTGGGCTTTCCATTGTCGCTGCGATTATGGAATCCCATAATAAGCGGTTCGGAGTGGAAAATATGGAGGGCGGTGTCGCATTTTATTTTTATTTAGATGCAGATACTTGTTGCTGATATTTGAATTTAATGTTAAAATAAGTATAATTGATTGACATAAGAAGTAGTTGCCATACTTAAGTAGTGGCAGTTGCAAAAAAAGGGGATAGGAACGTGAAGAAGAGATTATTTGTTGTAGTATTGGCCTTATCGATTGTGTGTCTTTCAGGCTGTACAAAGGTAATGGATTTGTCGGATAACGAAAACCGCGCGATTGCAGAGTACTCTGCAGAACTGCTTTTAAAACATGCAACCGGTTATGAGAGTAAATATTTTGAAGCCGAAGCTGTTAGTGCAGAGGAGTCCGATACGCAGGCTCCCACCGATACACAGACTCCTGCAGAGCCATCCACAGAACCGGACAATAACACACCGGGTGCTTCTGACTCTTCAGTGGTGCAGGACGCTACACCAGCGGAGTATGTGACAGATATCGCCAGTATTTTAGGGCTTTCCAATGTATCAATTCTTTTCAATAATTATCAGATTACAGACCAGTATCCTTCAAAGGAAGAGAATGGTTCCGTAGTCTATCTCGATGCACCGGAGGGCATGAAGCTGTTAGTGATGGAGTTCAATGTAGCCAATCTGGCAGGAGAGCCGGTGGATTTGAATCTGTTGCAGATGGATGTGGATTACCGTGTAGTGTTAAACCAGTCTAAGCAGGCAAAACCGATGTTGACGATTCTGACGGAGGATTTGTCCACTTATATGGCGACGCTGGCGCCGGATTCTTCATCAAATGCCGTATTGGTTTTTCAGATATCAGATGCGTTGGTTGACCAGGTACAGTCATTGGATATTAAGGTTTCTTTTGGCGGCATGGAAAAGATGATAAAAGTGTTATAAGGGGAGGGTATATCATTGGATACAAACATTTTATTAGAGAGCGGCACAAATGAATTAGAAATTTTAGAGTTTATCATTGGGGGTAAGCACTATGGAATCAATGTTGCAAAGGTGAGAGAGATTCTCACGATTCAGGAGATTACGCCGATACCTAATTCTCACCCATGCATTGAAGGTATTTTTATGCCGAGGGATACGATTATCACTGTTGTAAATCTGATTCGTGCTCTGGGCTTTGATGAGGCGGAATGCGATAACAATATGCTCATTGTGACAAACTTCAATAACTTAAACATTGCCTTTATTGTTGACCGTGTAATCGGGATACACCGCGTGTCCTGGACAGATATTGTGAAGCCGGATTCCACCGTCAATACACCGGGGTCTGCAGTGGCAACCGGTATTATAAAGCATATGGATAATCTGGTAATTGTTCTGGATTTTGAAAAAATTGTGGAGGATATCTGTCCGGAGACGGGGCTGCGCATTTCTGAAATTGATAATTTGGGAGAGCGTGAGCGAAACACTATTCCGGTTCTGGTTGCAGAGGATTCACCGCTGCTTACCCAGTTAATCCACGATTCCCTGATGAAAGCGGGCTATACGAATATCACCATGACTGCTAATGGACAGGAGGCATGGGACAAGCTCTGTACATTGAAACGCACGAATGGTGTGGATTATGGCTGTAAGGTTCTTATTACGGATATTGAGATGCCGATGATGGACGGGCACAGGTTAATCAAGCTGATTCGGGAGGATAATGCGTTGCAGCACATTCCGATTGTGATTTTTTCATCCCTGATTAACGATGATATGCGCAGAAAAGGGGAACGCCTGGGAGCAGACCGACAGATTTCAAAGCCTGAGATTGGAAGTCTGGTAACCATATTAGACGAGCTGATTCAAGAGAGGGTATAGGCATATAAAAAGGACGAAGAAAATGTGTTTTCTTCGTCCTTTTTATCATGTCGATGTGAGTTATAAGCCAAAGCTGCCTTCCGTGTCGTCATTCATCACATAGTATACCATGTCTTCTTCAGGCTTCACATAAAGCTTGATAGATTTTAATGATGCGGCGGTATGACCGGCATCCTTCCATAGCTTTTTCGCCTGGGCAATCAAATCAGCCTCATTAATTTGTTTTTCCTGATATTCAAGGTACAAATTAGATTTCATAGCATATTCCTCCCATGTTTAGATAAACAAGTTTCTAAGAATCATGAACTAAGTATACGAAATCTTGAAATATATTGCAAGATGTTTTTCTCCATAAAAAATGGAAACTTGTACATTTATGCCGAATATGCTACAATGTAGTGGCAAATGCGATATAAAGAATAATTTTATGAGGTGATACAGTATGGATGAGAATTATCTCGACAGCTTGCTAAATGAGTTTTCTTTGGATAATCAAATAAATGAAGATATCGCCACAGAGGCGCCTCGCCAGAATACACAGGTGGAGTTAAAGGCAGATACCTTTGATAATCTGGTAAGCCAGGACTCAGATACAAGATTATCCGCAGATGATGATATATTCGGTGAATCACAGTTTGATGAGCTGGATGCGCTTGACCAAATGGCAGATATGGATATGTCAGATTTGGATTTCTCTGATTTGGACTTTGATGATTTGGATATGCTGGAGACATCGCCAAAGCCGGAACGGCAGGCGAATTATTCAGCATCCAGTGCGGCGGATACGGCAGCAGACAATATCAATGCCGGGGCCGCAGGGATAGATTCGGATGACCTTTCTATTGACGGAATGTTTTTTGAACAGCCGGCGGATGCTGAAAGCACAAATATAGCGCAGGCATCCACAGTAGATATAAATATGTCTCAGGAAGGTGTGCCAATGGAAGATATCAATATGTCCCAGGAGGGTGTGCCAATGGAGGATATCAATATGTCCCAGACAGACGAACTCAATACAGCAGCACTGTCGGCAGATGCCCAGAGCGCAGATATGCCGCAGATGTCTGCGGATATGGATATGTCAGAAGCATCACTAGACGGGGTGGATATGTTCGCGGAGAGTGAACCGGCAGAGGCAGAAGCAGGTGGTTCTGGGAATACTGACATCAATGATT
>CAMWOF010000270.1 GCA_947175805.1 uncultured Clostridiaceae bacterium | reverse complement strand
CTTTTTTGTGACTGAGCAGCTTTTGCAGCAGTTTGATATGAAAAAGGAGAGCTATGTGGCGGCCCTGAAGCTTTTGCTGCTGCGGGAGATGGCGGAAACGATTATGAGAAAGCATGGAATTGCAAAGAAAACCGCCAGGCTGACCTTGATAGATGACGCTGCCGAGACATGGTATCTGCCGTATGCCATCTATCAGCTTGCACCGGGTTGTAATCATATGACGGTAGTAACCGACAGGGAAGAAGCGCTGAGGCCGGTGCTTGATGACATATTGCAGGAATACGGTCTGGTGATTGAAATCGAAAAGCTGCAGCAGATGAAAAAAATTACGGGGGATCTGATTATCAATCTCTGCCAGGAGGAGGAAAAATATACGGACAGAATTCAGGGGATGTGTGCCTTGTTGGATTTTGGATATACAGACAAAAAGGCAGTCAGGCTCGGACAGATAAATCCGAAAATAGCTGTGTATCACACGATAAAGCTGAAGAGTGTGCAGGATACCATTGCATTGGAGGAGGTTTCTCAAATTTTGTATTATAAGGAGCCTCTGTTTCGCAGACTTGTACACGGGGAGCTTGACTGGAAGGAAATGCAGGGACTTAAGGATATATGGGATCGGTATTTTGTGGAAATGGTAAGAGTATATTAGCTCTTGCCATTTTCTTCTATACCCCATGCCTCGTCTTTTGCTTTACTTTTGCAGGAAACTTTTTTATAATTAATGTATATGTGTTTTATAAGGTATGATTTACATAATTACGGTACAGGAATTAAAAGGAGGAGCCGGACCGTCGGCAAAAAATTTATGGAAGCAATTACATGTTTAAAAACAAGAAGGAGCGTCAGAAAGTATACTGAGGAACAGGTACCTCATGATGTGCTGGAGCAGATTGTAGAGACTGCTTCCTACGCACCGTCCTGGAAGAATACCCAGGTGGTGAGATATACCGTAGTTGAGAATCCCGAGATGATAGAGGCAATTTGCAAGGATGGGTTGATGGGCTTTGAGCTGAACCAGAAAACAGTCGGCAGGGCGAAGACATTAGTGATTGTCTCCTATGTAGAAAAGCGAAGCGGCTATGAGAAGGACGGTTCCTATTCCACATCCAAGGAGGACAGGTGGGAGATGTTTGATGCGGGCATTGCCACGCAGACATTTTGCCTGGCTGCGCATGCCATGGGGGTAGGCTCTGTCATCATGGGTATTTTTGATGATGCGAAGGTGGCGGAAATTATCGGTCTTGATGAGAGTCAGACTGTAGCGGCCGTGTTAGCAGTTGGGTATCCTGCATTTGCTCCCGATGTGCCGCCGAGAAAGGAAGTATCAAAACTTTTGACATTTAAGTGATTTTGTATTATAGTGCACAATACATCAATGCGTAAATATAAGTTTCACATATACATATTATAGGGAGATACAAGAAGGAAGAGGTTGGTGGCACAGGATGCAGCAAAAGGGTAGAACAGAACAGATTTTAGAGAGAATGCAGGAATTAGTGAATAACGGTCAGGGTGCGCTGTCACCGGGTAAAATTATGGTTCCCAAGGAGGAAATCAGCCGCCTGATTTTAGAACTTAATATGACGGTGACGACAGAACTGAAGCAGTACAGGGATATTACGGACAAGCGTGCGAAGGTGCTGCGGGAGGCACAGCAAAAGGCGGAGGACATTATATACGAGGCGGAGCAGAGCGCCAGCCGGATTCGAGTGACCGGACGAAAGACTAATGTAGCGCCGGTGCGCATGCTGGATTTGCCGGAGACAGCCAGGCGTTCCTTGGAGGATGCCAATGAGATTTATGCCGCTTCTTTGATTTATACGGATGAAATGATGGCGGAAATGCAGGATGTGATTGAAAATGCCCTGTTAAATATTTCCGCAAACTATGAGTATGCCATTGCAGATTTGCAGCAAAAGAGCGAGATTATTGCGGCAAACAGGGCTGAGCTGATGGCAGATTTGCAGAGTATGGAAAAGGAAGACCGCTATCAACAGATTATGGAAATCGGGCAATTGCTGTCGGAGGAGCTGTATCATTCGAGGAGACGCGCTGCAGGTGAGGAAGAATATCCGCAGATGACGTTGAATTTCACGGAGAATGGGGAGCAGGCAGGTGCCGCCGTTTCCAATCAACAGGCGCAGGGGAAAAACAATGCAGGGCAGGATGGGGATTTGGAGCCGGGAACGAAGACAGCCGAGAGCTTCAGGCGCTTTTTAGAGGCAGGCAAGGGAATCCCAAATATGACAGGACACAAGACAGTAGAAGCCGCGCAGGACATAGAGGCAGGGCAGAAGACGGCAGAGACAGGAAAGGATACAGAGACAGAGGAGAAGACAGCGGAGGCTGCAAAGGATGCAGAGACAGAGGAGAAGACAGCGGAGGCTGCAAAGGATACAGAGGCAGGAGAGCAGGCGGCAAAGATCGCGCAGGACATAGAGGCAGGCAAGACCGCCGAGACCAAACAGCATGAAGCGAAGGCGGAAGCCGCCGAAGCCGGTCAGGACGTCACGGAAGTGGGCAGGCCGGCGCCATATTCTATTATTACCTCCATGGATGAGAAGGTGCAAAGGGAGGTTGCGGCATCCGTAGCCAGTGCCCTTGAGGAGAAGAAAAAGGTTGAGGTTTCTGAGATTACAAAGGAGGTTTCCGAGGCTGCGAAGCGGGAAGCGCAGCCGTCCCTTTCCGTATCGGTAATTGACGCAATGAAACGGGCGGCAAAAAAGGCGGTGCTGGGATTGGATGAAGAGGAGGACGATATCTTTGCGGATGAGATAGATGAGGAATCGTATTTAGAGACCTTCCGGGCGCCAACACAGCCTTTAAATGCAGAGGAGATTGCAGCGCGGGCAGGTTATAGCGGACAGGAAGAAGATATGCAGCAGCCGGAGCCGGACGTATACGGTATGGAGGAGCAGCTGACGCCGGAGGAGCTTCGTGAGCAGAGGCACCGTGCCTTTGTGGAGGCGCATAAGCAGAAGGTAAAGGAAGAGGAAGAGAGATGGCTGAACGCAGTATACGAGCCGGCGATTCCTGACCCGAATGCAGTGGATCCGATTGTCGCCATGGCATTGCAGGAGCGGCAGGAGGCAAAAAAGACGCCGCCTGCGGATTTTTAAAAAATAATTTATGAAAGAAGAGAGGGACAGCATGGATTACCGGCCGTATATGCGAAAGGCACACTATTATGAGACAGACCAGATGGGCATTGTGCATCACTCCAACTACATCCGTTGGCTAGAGGAGGCGCGTCTGGATTTTATGGAGCAGATAGGCGTGGACTATGTGAAGCTGGAGGAGATGGGAATCTTGATTCCCGTGCTCTCGGTGCAGTGTGACTACCGTCTTACGACAAAGTACAATGAAACTGTGATGATTGTGCCGAAGCTGGAGAAGGTGTCTGCCGTCAAGTTCAAAATATCCTACCGCATCATGGCTCCCAGGACAAAGGAGCTCCACAATACAGCCCAGACAGAGCATTGTTTTTTGAATAGGGAGTTTAAACCTGTGTTTTTAAAAAAGGATTATCCTGAGCTCTACAGCCTGTTTAAGCGTTATGAGGGTTTTGATTTGACAGATTTGTAGTTGTATTCTGAAGTGTCATGTGTTAGAATGATTTCCGTTGTGAATTTATCGGACAGGCATTTGCAGGGTATGAAAGAAGGATAAAGATGAAGATGACAAGAGATGACGTCAGGAATATAGCGATTATTGCCCATGTTGACCATGGAAAGACAACCTTAGTGGACGAGCTGTTGAAGCAGAGCGGCGTGTTCCGGGAAAATCAGGAGGTGGCGGAGCGCGTCATGGACTCCAATGATAT
>CAMWOF010000269.1 GCA_947175805.1 uncultured Clostridiaceae bacterium | reverse complement strand
ACTGTACACATACCCCCTCATCATAAGAAAAAAACTCCACCTTTGAAAAATCGGTTTTCTTTTTTTGTGTTGCCTCGGAAATTGCCCAGTCAAAGTCCTCTTTTTTCACAAAGTCCGGCAGCCGGATCATGGATATCCACTTAAATTTTTCTTTGTGGGCATAGTCAATTTTACTGGCGTCCTCCTGCCACCACAGCCCCTCTAATGGTGGAACTACATAGGAAAAATATCCATCTATTTTATGGCTTCCCTTATAGCTCATCTTAATTGTAAATGCAATGGCATATAACATGCTTAAAGCCGTCTTATACTCTCCCTCCGGTACATTCGGATCTCCTTCGCCTCTGACAGCAATATATTGCATCTTGGGAATCTCAATCATTCCCGGCTTTTTGGGCGGCATATAAAACTCTTTATACTCTTTTTTATAATCAAATGACATACGCTTCCTCCTCGTCATAAAATATCTTAAACAGTTTCATCCCCTAAAATTTCCCTCTGCTTCTTTTTGCTAAGTCCATGCAGCACAAGCTGATATGACTTTTCCAAAAGCTCCTCTAACAAATCATCCGGCACCTCTCCGTCAACCTTGACAGAATTCCAGTGCATTTTATTCATATAATAGCCGGGAATAATATCCTCGTACTGGGACCTCAAAAAATCCCCTTCTGACGGCTCCAGTTTCAATGTAATGTAATATGGCTCATTATTTTCATTTAAACAGACTGCCGCAAACATTTTACCACCGATCTGATAGCGAATCCAGTTCCAGTCCTCCTGCAAATCCTTTGTTACTCCTTTTTTATTTAACAAAAAATCGTCAACCCATGGATATTTCATAATATTCTCCTTTTTCACTGTTTGTTTTTATTGTATTTTTTCAGCATATTTTCGGCAGCACATTTTAACTCCTGCCGTATCTCCTCCGGCTCTATCAGCTCCACCTGATCTCTAAAGGACAACAGCCAGGTAAGCAGATTTTCTTTATCTGTATAATCCGCATGAAACAATAACTGCCCATTCTCCTGTTCCTCAAAGCATTTTGTCCCGAATTCTTCTACCAGTCTCCATTTGCAGCCCGGTTCAAAGAGTGCCTTCACCTTGATGCCACCGGGAAAAATCCTTTCATTCCGCAAATCCGGCATTGGCACCTCCCTTTTTTCAAAGCGGTTTCCCGTCAAATGCGGCTGTTCCATACGATTGAGTTTAAATAATCGAAAATTCTTCCGACTTGTACACCACCCCCACACATACCAGCTTGACCACCTAAAAATCAGATAATAGGGCTCAATCCTTCTTACACTTTCTCCTCCCGGCGAAAAATACCTGAAGGCAAGCTCCATGTTACTGTCAATGGCGTCTCGTATCATCTCGATTTTCGGTGCAAGGGAGGACTTATACCAGGAAGACAAATCAATTAACACAGATTGATTTCCCGTCATAAAATCAGAAGAACCCACCGAAAGCTTCTCCATCAGCTGACCATAGCGGTTAGTACCGTTGACACTGTCTAAACTTCGCAAACCCGCAAGAATATCCTGCAATTCACCTTTTGTAAGCAATGTCTGCTCCATTTTATATTCATGCATAATGGATATTCCACCGCCCTGCCCCGGCTTTGTGACAATCGGGATTCCCGCCTTACACAACGCCTCAATATCTCTGTTAATCGTCCGTCTGGAAACCTCAAATTGTGTTGCCAGATATGGGGCAGTCACAGTCTCCTTTTGCAGCAGAATCGCTAAAATTCCAATCAACCGGTCTATCTTCATATTTACTCCCTTCTTTTCCACTATAGCAAAACAAACACGACAACATATTGTCGTGTTTGCTTTATTGTATATGACATATTATAAACTTGCAAGCTAAATCACATGCTGCTTTCCATACATCAGCCACTAAAACTCTGTAACATCCGCCTTAGCCATCAGTCTTCCTTTGGACAGTATCAACGGAAGTACAATAAGGATATCGCATATAATAAATCCGATAAATCCTATATTTGATGAATATAATAAGTAAAGTCCCTTTGGCTTATATACCAATTCATTCATAAGGTATGTAAACAGAAAAATAACTGCAAAACCTATAACACAGGCAATGAGATTCATAGATAACACCTCTGCCGCCACCTTTTTCTTCACTTCTTTTCTGCTTCTTCCAAGAGCTTTGTAAATGCCAAATTCATAAGTTCTTTTCAGATACTGACCTGTGACAACAGAATTAATCGTAACTGCCAGAACGATTGCAATCAGAAAATCAATCAAATAGAAAAGAACGTAAAATACATAGAATTGAGGCAAAACAATGCTTCTTTCAGGCTCCGTAACCTGCACCTTTCTGTCTCCTGCCAGATTTTTCACATAATCGTACAACTCTTGTCCTTCCATAGTATCACTATAAATATAAATACGCCCCAGACTATTATCATCCTCATAAATATAAAAGGTACAAAAGCTTCCGTCATCTATCAAAGCATCTACGGTATACTCACCATCGAGGTTTGTATCAAAGCTGTGGTCAAGCTTATCTCCCAGCTTAATTCCCCTATCCTTTGCAAAATCCTGACTTATTATCATGCTTCTATGCCTACACTTTGAAAAATCTCCCTCTATGCCCAGATGATTAAATACCTCCTGCATATCCTGAACAGAATTAAATACATACTGCCATCCGCCCATCTCAAGGTTAAGCACTGTTCCATGCTGCATGGCACCAAATCCAAGGGCAGATGACATAACCATCCCAAGTTTATCATCCTCCTCAACAGCTTTTTTAAAGTCCGCAAAATCCTTGAACTCTTCATCCGTACTTTGAAGGCTCACCACTACCAGCTTATCCGAATATTCAAACTCCTTTTCAAAAGTATATAGCTCTGAGTGAATGTAATTGCCTGCAAGGAACATAAGGGTTGCCAAAAACATCATGAAAATGCAAAGCACTGCCCTTCCTCTGTTCTCTTTCATATAATAAAGTGCCGAAAATGGCTTTATATTCTTCATACTTTTTCCTTTCTAATTGATTATTTCTTACTCAAGCTTCGCACATGAATAATAGTAATCATCTGCTCATTATGCGAAGTTTGAGCTGCTTAGCTTTCCATCCCACATTTCTACAGTAAGATCTACATCCTTCAGAATAGACCTGTCATGGGTTACTACAATAACCAGCCTGTCTTCCGAATATTTCTTCAATATCTTCATTACATTAAATGCATTTTCATGGTCTAAGGATGCTGTCGGTTCATCCGCAAAGATAACCTTTGGATTATTTATCATTGCCCTGGCAATTGCAACTCTCTGGCACTGGCCTCCTGAAAGCTTTGATGGCCGCTTATTAAATTCTCTCTCCTTCAGCCCAAGAGCCAAAAGGTATTCTGCTGCCTTATCCTTTAATTCCTTATCATTACTTGTTCCTGCAACAACCACATTGTCCATGGCAGTCATATAAGGAACCAGATAATGCTTTTGAAATACAAAACCAAATTCATTTCTTCTAAGCGTCTCCCTTTGCTTGTTAGAAAGGGACGTAATATCCTGACCATTATAAGTAATGTTGCCTTCTGTAGGTTTTTTAAGAGTGGACATACAATACATAAGTGTACTCTTTCCACTGCCTGATGGCCCAATAATACCTATCAGTCCTGTATCCGGTAATGTCAAATCAAATCCATTTAAAGCATACATTTTTTCATCAGAATTCATGTCGTAAATCATACTCACATTTTTTATTTCAAACATAGGTTTCTCCTCCTAAATATAAGTGCAGGGTTATTCTTCTATCATATCTATGGTTTTAATATTGTTGATGGTTACTGCTATAGGTACCTGCAATAGTCC
>CAMWOF010000268.1 GCA_947175805.1 uncultured Clostridiaceae bacterium | reverse complement strand
CTTGACGGAGCAAAGCATCGAGCACAACGGCGTCAACTTCTGGATTGGAACCAGCGGCGGCTCATCCTTCGGACATTAGGGAAGAAACGTGGGGGGAATACGGGTATCCGGCACCTCCGGCATGCGCTCTGCCTTTGCTGTGGTGGGAGAGCATAAATATGCGGATTTCAGGCAGGACAGAGTGTTAAACATGCGGCAGTTCCAGTTGGCGTTTAGAAGGCTTCGCGAGTATTCCTCCCGTCTGGATGTGGCGAAAACGGAGCTGGATATTGATAAGACTATAGACTCCACCTGCAACCAGGGCGGGTATCTGAAGCTGGAATTTGACAAGCCGAGAAAAAATACGGTGAAGCTTTTGCTGCTATTTGACTGTGGCGGCACGATGCTGCCATTTTCTGCACTCTGCAATACGCTGTTTCAGGCGGTACACAAGGCGAACCATTTTAAGGATGTAAAGACATTTTATTTTCATAACTGCATTTATTCCCATGTATATAAGTCGGCGGAATGTGAGTTGGGCGACTGGATGGATATTGATGAGATGTTTAAGCAGACCGGCAGGGATTACAAGGTGATTATTGTGGGGGATGCTGCCATGGCTCCGGAGGAGTTTCTCGATAAGACCGGAAATTACAGAGGGCCGAACAATGGCATGTCCGGGCAGGAATGGATGCAGTATATCCGGTCATTCTATAAAAAAATTGTGTGGCTGAACCCGAAGTATCATCCAGGCAATAATAGTTATCACTGGATGGAATCCGAGGCGATGCTGGCGGAGATGTTTAAAATGTACCAGCTTACAGTGGATGGCTTAAAGGAGTCGGTAAAATATTTGATGTCTCCGAGATAGGGAAGTGTATTCTAGTAATTATAGAATCTGATAGCCATGAGCAAAACTCACTATTTCCCAAACTTAGTTGTGCAATATAGACAATATCATAAGCAAGGTGCTTTGGAGCCGCCGGTGCTTAGCGAGGTTTTTTCGAGCTTAGCACCGTTGCGAGCGACAAGCAGCGCAAGCGTGCCTGCGTTGATTTGTCTATATTGTACAACGAACATTAGCAAAAACAGGGTTTTGCTCATGGCCAGTTGGAATATAAAGGAGGAGATAATAATGGAAAATGAAAAATGGGGGCTTGTGCTCTGCGGCGGCGGTGCCAAAGGGGCATATCAGATTGGTGTCTGGCGGGCGTTGATAGAATACGGGCTGTTTGATAAAATTACCGGCATTTCCGGTGATTCGATTGGTGCGATCAATGAGATTATGATGGCGGGTTTGGATTACAAAGCTGCAGAGGATATCTGGAGCCGGATTAATTTCCTGACAATTTTTGATACGGAGCCGGATTTGATTGACTTTGAGGAGGGGACATTTTCCAGAAATGAAATGTTAGAGTTAATGCGCCAGTTCGTGGATTATGAAAAGATTTCAGGAAGCCCTTTGGATTTGTTTGTAAATATTACCTATATCGGGACGAACCGGGACGGGACGGAGCGCCGTCCGGTATATGAAACCCTGAACCATAAAACAAATCAGCAGATAGAAAAACTGATTATGGCGTCCTCGGCACTGCCGATTATTTATGAGCCAGTGATGATTGACGGCTATTATTACAGGGACGGGGGCATGACGGACAATATGCCGATAAAGCCCTTATATGAGAAAGGCTATAGAAAAATTATCGTGGCGGCGTTAAGCGACAAATCTGTGATAAATACGGATGCATATCCTGACTGTGAGCTTTTGATGATTCGTCCGAGCAAAAATCTTGGCGATTTGTTTGCCGGCACCTTGAATTTCAGCAGGCAGCAGATAGAGGTGCGCATGGAATTAGGCTACCGGGACGCCCTGCGTATGCTAAAGGCACATTTTGACGAAAATATGACTGTTGAGCAGCTCCGGGCCATGGAGGCCGTGGATTATGCGGACATTATGCGGACCGCAAGGCAGGATGAGTTGATGGGACAGGTAAATGCGCATATGAATCAGTTAAATGCAATTTATGATAAGTTTGATATATAATGGCGGAAAACACTATTCCTTGATATTGATATTGCTTCTGTGGTAAAATGTGTGTCGGGCAGATGCAGCGTGTGAAATTGCCCACAGTTTTGTGGTTTTGATGTTCAGGAGAAGGTTTATGAGCAGGAAAATGATAAAAATATCGGGAATATTGACATGTATTGCCATGACAGTTGTTTTGTTTGCAATGTCAATCACTGTGAAGGCTGAGGAATCGGACAGCTATGGAGATTATGTGGTAACTGTATACAATGAGCAAAACGGTCTTCCCACAGGGGAGGCCAATGTGGTCATCCAGACCTCGGACGGCTATGTCTGGATTGGAAGCTATGGCGGTCTGATTCGCTATGACGGTACGGATTTCAAAAATTACAGTGAGGAAAAGGATGGCATTACCTCATCCTCTGTGCGGACACTTTTTGAGGATTCTGCTGGAAGGCTCTGGATAGGAACCAACGATGCGGGTATCTATACATATGAACACGGTAAATTCAGCAGGATTAACAATCAGGATGACCATACATTTCTCTGTATCCGGGATTTTGCAGAGGACGGGGAGGGCGTGATCTATGCGGCCTCCAATTCCGGCCTGGCAAAAATTGAGGGAGATACTCTTGTGCCCCTTTCGGATGAGGCAGTGGAGGGAAATACGGTATATTCCCTCGGTGTGGATTGTTATGACAGGGTATGGTGCAGTATGAATCAGGGAATCTGTACGGTGATAGAGAATGGCCGGGTGGTAAAGCAGCTTTCCTCTGATTTGTTTTTTGATGAAGCAGAGATTTACTGCGCAGCAGCAGGCTTGCAGGGGGAAATTTATCTTGGTTCCTCTGGAAATGAATTTGTCCGACTGGACTTTAAAGACAAGGCTTTTGATGAGGAAGCCGTAACTGTGAAGCACTATCGGACAGGCGGAGTCACAACACATAACCAGATTCGGGCATATGCGGACGGCACGATATTGATTTCCGGGCTTCGGGGGTTTGGGCTTCTGCAGGGTGACGGCGCCTTTATGGAATTTGATGAAAATAAAAAGGCATCCTCAGTCAACGGGGCGGCATTAGATTATGAGGGCAATATCTGGCTGGCATCCTCAGCTTTGGGCATTGTAAAATATACCAGAGGTTGTTTTACTACGCCAAATGAAGCGGCAGGGCTTTCAGGTAAGGCATTAAATACGGTGGCCAGCACCGGGAGTGAGTTTTACGCCGGAGCGGATGACGGTCTGCTTGCATTTAACAGCAGGTGGGAGCCGGTGGAAAATCCGCTGACCGAGCTGTTGGCGGAGGACAGAATCCGTCATATTATGGTGGCGGAGGACAAAACGCTGTGGGTGGCAACCTATTACGGGCATGGTGTGGTTCATTATAATTCCGATACACAGGAGCTGATCTGCTATGGCGAGGCGGAGGGGCTTGTTTCGGAGGGCGCCCGTGTGCTTTTACAGCTTGCAGACGGCTCTGTTGCTGTGGGTACACAGGGGGGTATCAGCATTATCTGTGACGGAAACGTGGTGAAAAACTATGAAAAGTCCGACGATGGTCTTAGCAATGCCACAGTTTTATGTCTTGCCCAGGACGAGGCAGGGGTATTATATGCGGGAACGGATGGCGGCGGTATTTTTGCCTTATCCGGCGATGATATTATATCCTATGGCTTCCAAGAGGGCTTAGGCGAGGGCGTGGTGCTCCGTCTGCTTCAGGACAAAGCGGGCTCCGGATGGTTTGTCAGTGCAGGCAGCAGCCTTTACTATCTGGAAAACGGCGCTTTTAGAAAGCTGGAAAATTTTGATAAGAGTGCAGGCAGCATCTTTGATATATATGAACAGCAGGGTGCTGTCTATATG
>CAMWOF010000267.1 GCA_947175805.1 uncultured Clostridiaceae bacterium | reverse complement strand
ATCATCTTGCCCATAGACCGATTAAATAGTGCCACGAAAGAAATGGTGGGCAGTCTGGAGAGTGAAGAGACCTTTCATGTGGAGATTCGCACGGGTGATGAGATAGAAGAACTGTCGGAATCCTTTGCACAGATGTATCTGGAGCTTAGGGAATATCTGCAGGAGTTATCCGTTGTGACAGCGGAAAAAGAGCGTATTGGGGCGGAGCTTGACATTGCCACACAGATTCAGGCGGATATGCTTCCCAGCATTTTTCCTGCTTTTCCGGAGAGGGAGGAGTTTGATATTTTTGCATCCATGGATCCGGCAAAAGAGGTGGGAGGAGATTTTTATGATTTCTTTCTGATAGATGAGGATCATCTTGCACTGGTAATTGCCGATGTGTCAGGGAAGGGCGTTCCGGCTGCGCTGTTCATGGTCATAGCAAAGACACTGATCAAGAACCAGGTGATGATGGGAGCATCTCCCAAGTCGGTTCTTGAAGCAGTCAATAATCAGCTCTGTGAAAACAATGAAGCGGAAATGTTCGTTACGGTATGGCTTGCTGTTTATGAGATTTCAACGGGAAAAGTGACTGCGGCAAATGCAGGGCATGAATATCCGGCAATCAGACGTAAGGGAGGCAGTTTTGAACTGTTTAAAGATCCTCACGGATTTGTTCTGGCGGGAATGGAGAACACCCGGTATAAGGAATATGAAATGGAACTGCACGCCGGGGATACGTTATTTGTATACACAGACGGTGTGCCGGAAGCGACGGATGCCGGACAGACCCTGTTTGGGACAGAGAGGATGCTGGAAACACTTAATAAAAGGAAGGATGCTGATCCGAAGAAACTGGTGGAAGGGTTAAAGGACGAGATAGACCGGTTTGTAGGAGAGGCGATGCAATTTGATGATATTACCATGCTTTCTCTGCGGGTTGCGGATGAATGTAAATGAAAAAGAATTATGAATGGGGAAATGCAAAATGAAGGAAATTGTAGTTGAAGCGACAATTGAGAGCATACCTAAAGTAACAGCATTTGTTGATGAACAGTTAGAAAAGCTCGAATGTCCGATGAAGACGCAGATGCAGGTTGATGTGGCAATTGATGAGATTTTCAGCAACATCGCACATTATGCATACAATCCCGAAATCGGTAGTGCGACCGTGTGCGTTGAGGTAACAGAAGATCCGCTTGCGGTAGTGATTACCTTCGTTGACAACGGTGTCCCGTATAATCCGCTAGCAAATGCGGATCCTGATATTACGCTTCCCATCGAGGAGCGCGGTATCGGCGGTCTAGGGATTTATATGGTAAAGAAGACGATGGATGATGTCTCTTATGAGTATAAAGACGGACAGAACATTTTGAGAATTAAAAAGAATATTTAGGGAAAAGACATGACATTATTTGTCAGGGATAGCAGCTGATGAAGCCGCTAAGCCTTAGCCTATTGGCATGCTCAATCTCCATATCCATACAGGAATTTATCATTGACACAGTGCAAGGGCAGTCACAGATTCATGGGAAAAATCTGTGATGTCCTTTTCGCGTTTATAAGGAGGAAATTTATGAAGTATATAGAAATCCAATGATTTACTTTTAAACCTTGATATGCTATACTAGCATAGCTGTTGAATTTTTTGAATTGGTTTTGAAATACAAAAGATTATTTATAGAAAAAATTTAATTGAGTAAACATGGAGGATTAAGATAAAATGAAACTAGGCATAGTCGGTCTGCCGAATGTAGGCAAAAGTACATTATTTAATTCATTGACAAAGGCGGGAGCGGAGTCAGCCAATTATCCGTTCTGTACCATTGACCCCAATGTGGGTGTGGTGCCGGTGCCGGATGAGAGAATTGATGTGTTGACGAAAATGTACAACTCTAAGAAGACTGTGCCGGCGGTGATTGAGTTTGTGGATATTGCAGGTCTGGTAAAGGGGGCTTCCAAGGGTGAGGGCTTGGGCAATCAGTTCCTTTCCAATATTCGTGAGGTAGATGCCATTGTGCATGTGGTGCGCTGCTTTGAGGATACGAATGTAGTGCATGTAGATGGCAGTATAGATCCTCTCCGTGACATTGAGACCATTAATTTTGAACTTA
Organism: uncultured Clostridiaceae bacterium; assembly: GCA_947175805.1. Classification (GTDB taxonomy): domain Bacteria; phylum Bacillota; class Clostridia; order Lachnospirales; family Lachnospiraceae; genus RGIG6919. Next base: position 1,778 of record CAMWOF010000267.1, on the reverse strand, counting down.
TTTTTTCTGATATAGAGATTTTGGACCGCAGAATTGCGAAAAACCAGAGAGCTGCCAATAACAATAAGGATATTGCCAGAGAAGTGGATTTTATGAAGCGTGTGAAGGAACATCTGGAAAACGGAAAGCTGGCGATTACCTTTGCGGCAGAGGGAGAGGATGAAGAGGCATGGATTGCCGAGTATAATCTTCTCACAAGAAAGCCGGTTATCTTTGCGGCAAATGTTGCAGAGGATGAGGTGTCTGAGGATGATGATAACGCATATGTGCAAGCGGTGAAGGGATATGCCAAAGAGTATGGCTCCAAGGTATTTAAGGTCTGTGCACAGATTGAACAGGAGATTTCTGAGCTGGATGATGATGAAAAGAAGATGTTTTTAGAGGAGCTGGGGCTTGCTGAGTCGGGACTTGATAAGCTGATTCGTGCCAGCTATTCCCTGCTTGGTCTCATTTCTTATCTGACCTCCGGCGAGGACGAGACGAGAGCATGGACCATTCAGGCAGGTACTAAGGCGCCCCAGGCAGCAGGTAAGATTCACACCGATTTTGAAAAAGGTTTTATTCGTGCAGAGGTGGTTGCCTATAAGGATTTAGTAGAGAACGGTTCTATGGTAGCTGCAAAAGAAAAGGGACTGGTTCGCTCCGAGGGCAAGGAATATGTAGTGCAGGACGGCGATGTCATCTTGTTTAAGTTTAACGTCTGAAACCGATTTTCAAGCACAGAAACGAACTGCTTGCGCTTTGGCGTCTGTATTTGAAAATCGCTCAACATGAGCGAAACGCAGTGAAGCGAATGTTACATGCGGCGCATGAGGTTTCACAATACATTTTATAAAGGAGAAATTATGTATGATATTGGATTCCCTAATCTGGGAATATGGTTGGAAAATATAAAAGATGGCTTTTCCATCGGCGGGTTTGAAATAAAGTTTTACGGCATGATTATTGCCTGCGGTTTTTTGCTTGCCTATAACTTTGTATCAAGAGAGGCGGTGCGTACAGGGCAAAATCCGGAAAATTATCTGGATTATTTGCTTTGGATGATTGTGCCGGCGATTATCGGTGCAAGGCTTTATTATGTTATCTTTAGTGCCTCAAGCTTTTTTAAGCCCGGACAGAGTTTTTGGGATACGGTGAAGGGAATTATGAATATTCTCGGCGGCGGCCTTGCTATATATGGCGGCGTAATAGTAGGGGTGCTTGTGTTGATTATTTTTGCATCAAAGCGCAAGCTGTCCATCCCACAGATGTTGGATACGGCGGTAATGGGGCTTTTAATCGGACAGATTCTGGGACGCTGGGGAAACTTTTTTAACAGGGAGGCGTTCGGCGGTTACTCCGACGGTTTATTTGCCATGGCAATTCCGGTTTCCTTTTTTGAACAGAAGGGTTCGGTAGCATTTTTGGTGAGACAGGGGATTATCACGCAAGAAATGGTGAATAAGATTATGAGATATAGCGGTGCAGAGTTTATTCAGGTTCATCCCACATTTTTATATGAGTCGGTTTGGAATCTGGCGTTACTTATTATCATTTTCTTATATAGAAAAAACAAAAAATTTGAAGGCGAGTTGTTCCTCATGTATCTGTGGGGCTATGGTCTTGGAAGAGTGTGGATAGAGGGATTGCGCTCAGATTCTTTGATGATTGGCGGTATGAAGGCGTCCCAGCTTTTGGCAGCGCTCTGCGTGATTGTGGCGTCCTGCTTGATTGCTTGGAAACGGCTGCAGTTAAAGAGGGAAAAAGTGAACGAATAAAAAACTTAAATAATAAAAAAG
>CAMWOF010000266.1 GCA_947175805.1 uncultured Clostridiaceae bacterium | reverse complement strand
ATGCTTCTGATTAACGATGAACTGCAGGCTGATATGTATAAGAAAGATATTGAGCCAAACTTAGAAGAAGGCAACATGTTGATGTTTGCACATGGTTTCAATATTCATTTCGGTTGTATCACACCACCTAAGAATGTTGATGTTACTATGATTGCACCCAAAGGACCCGGACATACGGTAAGAAGTGAGTATCAGGCAGGCAAAGGTGTTCCTTGTCTGGTAGCTATAGCGCAGAATGCTACAGGAACGGCTTTGGAGCGTGCTTTGGCTTACGCACTGGCTATCGGTGGCGCAAGGGCAGGTGTTTTGGAGACAACATTCCGCACAGAGACGGAGACAGATCTTTTTGGTGAGCAGGTTGTCTTATGCGGCGGCATCTGTGCTTTGATGCAGGCTGGTTTTGAAACGCTTGTTGAAGCAGGTTATGATGCGAGAAATGCTTATTTTGAATGTGTCCATGAGGTAAAGTTAATCGTAGATTTGATTTATCAGTCAGGTTTTGCGGGAATGAGATATTCTGTTTCTAATACTGCGGAGTATGGTGATTATATTACGGGTTCAAAAATCATTACAGAAGATACAAAAAAAGCCATGAAGAAGGTTTTATCGGATATTCAGAACGGAAATTTTGCAAAGGATTTCCTTTTGGAAATGTCTTCCGGAGGACAGGTTCATTTTAATGCACTAAGGAAGTTGGCAGCAGAGCATCCGGCGGAACTTGTTGGTGCAGAAATCCGTAAGTTATATAGCTGGAATAATGAGGATAAATTGATTGACAACTAATCGGATATAGTGATTGTAAATATTTAATAAAGAGTAAAATGGAAACTACTTGTCTTATTTGTCTCGTGGCAGCTTAATGAAATAAAACAGGGGGTTCCATTTCTGGAACCCCTTGTGGTGTGTCAGTATTATTTTTTTAGCTGTAAGCCATCTTTGAAGGCTTCTCCTACTCTTTCAGTCACCTTATAGTAGCCATGGGTATAAGGGTCAAAGGCAATTGCGTTTACCAAGGATATATCAACCTGGTCGCCATTCATGACGCTTTCGTCCGCTGTGACATTTACTACCTTGCCGATGACGCCGCATCCGTATTTCCCATCTTGATATTCGATAAACTCACACTCAAGACAGAGAGGGAATTCATTAATGACCGGGGCATCTACGGTTTCAGCTTTGCTTGCAGTCAGGCCGCTGTTCTCAAATTTGTCTGTAACCCGATTGCCTGATTCCACACCAAAATAGTCTGCTTCCACCACATGGGCTGCGTCAGCGATGCTTACTGTAAAAGCACCCCTTGCCTTGATGTTCTGTACGGTCTTGTGTGTTTCCGTCAGATTGAGGGCAACATTGCCCCTTTCCTGCATAGTGCCCCATGCAGCGTTCATGACATTCACGCTGCCATCTTCGTTGTAGGTTGCTACCATTAAGACCGGCATCGGGAAGATGCCTTCTGTTATGCTGAGTTTCTTTCTCATAGTGATTACCTCGTTTCTTTATGGGATTGACAGAACCAGCGTCTGTGCATATAATTGTAGCAGGTAATGGGGAAAATACAAGTACTATCTTAAAACGGTATCTGAAAAATGTGTCGGACAAAACGCTCAGTATTTAGTTTTTTTGGAGTGTTGTAATGAATTTATGAGAGAAAATACAACAAACACAATAACCGCCAGTGCAACTGCGTAACCCAAATATTCCAGATGCCAGCTATCATATCGTTCAAGTGCATCCATCGAATATTCATTTTGCGGACCATATGAACACCAAATCACTCTATGCACGCCCGAGGCAATCAAGGCAGAAGGTATGAGCAAAATGTTCCTTATGCCGGGAAGTATAAGCTCTTTTCGGTCATTTTTACATTTGATAAGAAAGGTGACGAAGATGATGATACTCACCAAAAGGCAAGCGACACCAAAAAACATCACTGCATTAAATAATGAAAAATTATCAGTGGGCATCAAGTCAAGATAAGGTGCCAGTACAAAGATGATTACGGCAAGGAGCGTTAGGCTTATTTGAATGGTAGTCATCTTTCTTATACTCTTTGCAGAAGCTCCCTCTGCTTTTAAGGGCAGTTGATTATCTGTTATCCATGCCATATAAGTTTTTTTACACGTCAAATAGACGAGTGCGAGAATCCATACGATACCTCTGGAGAAAATGGTGAAATAACTAGATAGAGTCATTACGCTGTCTATATAGTCAGATTTAACCAATATCAATGGAAGCGATGATAAAATAATGGCGAAGATTACAAAGAACGCCATAAATGACAGAGAGCCTAATGTGTTATTGAATTTTGCTATTAATGTGTCATCAGCCATTTCAAACAACTCATTATTTGCTTTTACGTCCTTTGTTCTGCTTACAGCAAGTATAGCAATAAAAAGGGCACAGACTTCAAACAAGAGCATTATCGCAAAGCCGATAACAGGACGGTAGATTCCGTAGGAGAGGCCGAACATACATACAAATCCTACTACTGCAACGGCCAAAGAAATCCAGATTAGTGTCTTAAAACCGGATAATGTCCGCATGACAAGATTTTTAATTTGTTTTTCTACTCTGGGTTCCTGCTTTTCTGTGGAAACCGATTTTGGAATACGTTCCCCCTTCAGCAGTTCATCACAAGTAACGCCGAACATCTCAGCCAAAGCCGGGATTGCATAAAGATCCGGAGCACATTCGCCACGTTCCCAACGGCTGACCGCCTTATTGGAAACATTGAGACGGTCTGCTACATCCTGCTGTGTCATACCATTTGCTTTTCTTAGTGCGGCAATAAATTGCCCAATTGAATTATTCGCCATAACAAAGCCTCCTAATGAAGTTCATTTTTAACCTCATTCTACCAAAGCGGTATCGGGAATAACAGCCCGTATACCGAAAATCAGTCTCGCAAAGCGAGAAATTGAGTCTATATAAGGGTTTCGGAACAGAGCTTATCTCTCGCTACCCTTGCGATTGCCACACACAGCTAGTATAATTAGAGTGTGACAGGGAATCGATGGAGGTATAATATGGAAATAATCAATAAAAATATAGATAATGGAACTCCCTTTGATTGGGGAAAAGCATCTTTAGATTATGCAAAGTTCCGTGATATTTATCCTAAAGAGTTTTATCAAAAAATTGTTGACCGCAAATTATGTATAGATGGGCAATCAATTCTTGATATCGGAACAGGGACAGGCGTTCTTCCCAGAAATATGTATCAATATGGAGCAAAGTGGACGGGGACGGATATATCTGAAAACCAAATTGAACAGGCCAGGATTCTTTCAGAAGGTATGAATATAGACTATCATGTTGTACCAACAGAGGATATAAATTTTTGTGATAATTCTTTTGATGTAATTACAGCTTGCCAATGTTTTTGGTATTTCAATCACGAAACTGTTATGCCCAAACTTTATCGCATGCTAAAAAAAGAGGGAAGGATTCTTATTTTATATATGGCGTGGCTGCCATTTGAAGATAAAATTGCAGGAGCCAGTGAAAGTCTTGTGTTAAAATATAATCCAAATTGGAGTGGTGCTGGCGAAACAATACATCAGATAAACATACCTGATTGCTATAAAGAAAACTTTGATCTTGTATACCATGAAGAATTTATCCTAAAAGTACCATTTACCCGTGACAGTTGGAATGGAAGAATGAAAGCCTGTCGTGGGATTGGAGCTTCGCTTACTGAAAAAGAGATTTCAGTGTGGGAGCAAGAACACAAAAAACTTCTTGAACAAATTGCTCCTAATGAATTTGATGTATTACATTATGGTGCCATTGCTGAACTGAGGAAGCTCAGAAATACAAACCCTCATCAAATAAATTTATAATACGCTTGACGGATAGTGCACTATCGGGTATATGATATAATGAGCATTGCAGAGC
>CAMWOF010000265.1 GCA_947175805.1 uncultured Clostridiaceae bacterium | reverse complement strand
ATAGCTTCGTCGGCAGCGTCCTATGTGTTTAATATACAGGGCTTCACCATGTCGCCCCGCCCAACGACTACCTGTATTGATGCAAGGTCTTTTTTTTTTTTTTTTAATACATTTAAAATGACATCTTTGCGGAAGTCCTTCTGCTCATAAATGGAAGGATATTTTGCAATTTCTTCGGTGGAATGCCGGAGTGTTTCCTCCATCAACTGGGTCTCGTCCTCGTACACTCCGATTTTAGTGGAGGTGGAACCCGGATTAATAATTAAAATCTTGTATGACATGAATAAATCCTCCTTATTAGGTATTATGTTATTTTTTCATAGCTTCGGCAACCACGGCGGCAAGAGCGATGGAATTTACCTTCGCCTCAAATTCGTCAGAACGGGAGGTTAAGATGACCGGCGCTTTTGTGCCTGTTAAAATATTTCCGTTCTTGCAGTCTGCCGTGTGGACTAAGCACTTGTATGTAACATTTCCGGCATGGATATCCGGGAATAAAAGAATATCTGCATCGCCCACAATCTTTCTGCCTGTTGCACCCTTATGTCTGGCTGCTTCCGGGTCAATAGCAAGGTCAAAGGACAGCGGCCCGTCTATGATACAGCCTGTAATTTTGCCTTCTTCATTCATCTTAGTCAGCGCTTCTGCCTCTACGGTAACCGGCATCTTCGGATTGACGACCTCAACAGCTGCCAGTGGAGCAACCTTTGGATTCGGGATGCCGCAGGCATGGGCGATTTCCACGGTATTATTTATAATCTGAGCTTTTGTCTCAAGGTCAGGGTACGGAATAAACGCAACATCACTTAGAAACAGCAGATGGTCAACGCCCTTAATCTCAAACACACATACATGGGACAATGTCTTGTCTGTACGGAGACCCACTTCCTTGTCAAGCACGCTCTTTAAAAAGGACTTCGTATCAATCAATCCTTTCATATACATATCTGCCTTGCCTTCATGCACAAGGGAAACTGCCTTAAGTGCAGCTTCATAGTCATCGGTGATGTTAATAATTTCAAAGTCGCTGATATCAATTTTCATATCAGCGGCAATCTTTTTGATTTTTTCCTCATCACCGACTAAAATCGCATTGGCAATGCCGCGTTCCTTTGCTGCATGAACCGCCTCCAGCACAGCGTCGTCCTGCGCTACCGCTACAGCAACCGTCTTGGTGCTGCACTCTGAAACCTTGGATAATAAATCCTCAAAACTCTTGCTCATTTGTCTACACCTCTTAAATTTATAGATTTCCTGCCCTGCAGGATGTAAAAACTTCAATAAATATAGTACCACCAAGGGCAAAAATGGTCAAGGGAACAAACAGAAATATCAGGATGGCACAGAAGGGGTAAAAAATAAAAAAGAATGTAAATATCCAGGACTGAAATGCCGATACAAACTATGGAGTGTATTTTATTTGCATAAAAATAACACAATATCTTGCGAAAATAGTAGATTTTAGAAACAATATGTGGTAAAATCTAGGTTAGATTTGTGATTATGCCATTTATAGGTTTGGAATAAAAAAAGGTATGAGGTGAAGAAAATGAATTCTAAAAAGAACAACAAACTCATCAAAGCATTACTAAGGATAGGAAAGAAGCACAGAATACTTGTGTATCCGACGTTGGCAATGGTGGCGGTTATCAGTGCATTTTCCTATTTATACCGCTGGAGCACCAGCAGCGGAAAGCGCGTTGTAGCTGCGGTGCTGGTAGGTGTCTTGGTGATTTCCCAGTCCTATTTTATGACTGCATCAGCGAATGAGAGTGAGCTGATTGAGGAAGAAGAGCAGGTGCTTGATATTACGGAGATCGGGGATGAACCGGACAAATCGGACGGTCTGATTGACAGCAAGGATGCAGAGGAAGCATCGGATCCGGAGGCATACGAGGAGTCTTCCGATGACGGCGATGCGGAAAGAGGCGGCTTAACGGATGCCCAGGATGATGAAACGGCAGACACCGAAGCCGGCACAGATGGGGAGAGCCAGGCGAGCACTGAGGCAAAGACAACGGCCGAGGATCTGGACAAAGATACCTATGAGGCGGGCAATATCAGCATCAAAATCACGGATATCTATTTTCAGAAGACCTCTAATCAGCAGACTTCCTTCAGGGTAGCTGCACATACGCCGGATACGACAGTTACCTCGATGTTCCCGAGCAGGATATATTGTACTGCGGAGATAACAGAGGACGGTAATACAAAGACTGTGCCGGACTACGGGTTGAATGTGACATGGACGAACCTGGGTGATGAAGATGGCGACACTGGTACAGGCAGCTTACACGGAAACGAATTTGTTCCGGCAATCGCAGGGGAGAGTACATATAGTTTTGATATGCATGGCTGTGCGGATATGACAGCGCTGTACAGATACTATAAGCTTTCTATGTTCGTTGCTTATTATGATCAATATCCGGTTTCTTTTGATTTGGGATATTCCAATGCTAAGTTTTCCGGCGATATAGAATTCCAGGCAGCTGGCGGCGCTTACCTTGGACTGGTTACAATCACTTACCAGCTTCCGGGGGCATTCCGCCCGATGAATGACGGCAGTGGCGGGACAATTGCTATGAAGCACTGGGTGGACGATTACGGCGCTACCTATGAGCCGGGCGGCACCTATATACAGGCAGTTACGGATGCAGTTACCTTCCATGCAGTATATAATGAGGTAGAGGTTAAAATAAATGATGACAAGAACGGAACAAAATATGTATATCCGGTAAAGGATTCCACGGGAACAGTAGGTACGATATATCCGCCGGAGCCTGTGTTTGGATACGAATTTGCCGGCTGGAAGTCGGATAATACGACGTACAAGGTGGGGGATTCCATCACCTTTGACAAAGATATGACGCTGACGGTACAGTGGACGCCAATCCAGTATCCGATTACATATAATGCAAACCGTCCCGGCGGTGCGAATGGAGAGGGCAATATGGCTGCCAGTTCGGCTTCTTATGGGACGACTGCAAAGCTTTCCAAGAATACATACACATGTTTTGGTTATGACTTTGCAGGCTGGGCTGTAGCGCCGAATGGCGAGGTGGCATATGGTGACAGTGCGGGCATTAATAATGATGCATTGAAAAAATATTGCGAGGGCAAGGGGTATACGGCTGCTGCAGCCATGAATAATTTCTTAAAGGCGACCGGCCTTCAGCTCTATGCAGTGTGGACACAAAGTTCAGTTTCCTTTGCGGGCGGTTCCCTTTCCACGGGTATCAGCACGACCTATGGCACAAAATTCACAGAAAATAAGCCGCTTGTCAGCAAGAGCACCAGCGGCAGCTATACAGTGACCAGAGGCGAGGCTTCTTTAGATGGTGAGAGCGTGGCGCTTGGCGATTATATCCAGGATTTTGGTGTCAGCACCAGCGGCTCGGATTTGATTGTTACCGGTACACCGAAGACGGTGTGGGATGGCAGCCTGACGGTACAGGTTAATGTGAAAGACGCAAATGCGGGCAGTAATGCGGAGCCGTCCGTGTTATCTGTTGTACTGACAGCTGGGAAACGGACACTTACGGTTGCCGGTGCTGCCAGTGTAGGAAACAGAGCGTATGACGCTACGCCTGCATTGACGGCGAGCCAGAAAAATTCCATGAAAATTACACTTGGGAATGTGGCATTTTCAGACGTTATAACCTTAAATCCGTTTACGGCGGAATATGAGACGAAGGATGCGGGCAAAAATAAAAAGATTGTACTGGGCGATGTATCGCTGGCAGATGGCTGGGATGATTTATACGAATTGAAGCCGGATTGGACGGTGGAATCCGATTCTGAGATTACAAAACTGCCGCTTGCCGTTACGCTGGAAGGCACAGTGACAAAATATGTCGGTGAGTCTGTTGCGGATGAAGCAAACCAGAATTTTGAGCTGGACTATGCAGCAGGCGTGCC
>CAMWOF010000264.1 GCA_947175805.1 uncultured Clostridiaceae bacterium | reverse complement strand
GCTGTGAATATACCAGTACTATGCCCATCAGAATCAGCAGACCGCCAATGACCGCCACCGCAAAATAGGACATGCCGGCCTCCTTCGCCTCCGGCGTTTCCTCCTGAATAACCAGAGGAAATGAGACAAAGGACATAATTTCAAAAAACATAAACATTGTATATAAATTATTTGCCATAAATACGCCTGTTGTAGCTGCCAGCGTAAACTGGAAAAACATGCGGTAACGGTTGGTATGATGCTCCCCTTTCAGGTATTCTTTGCTGAAGCATGCAGTCAAAAACCATGCCAGCGCCGTCAAAAATGTATAGACTGCCCGAAAACCGTCCATGTGAAAGCCAATTCCAAGCCCCGCCAAATAAGGAATGGTGAGTTTCACCTCAGCTCCGGCAAACAGAACCTGCCAGGCAAAATACCCCGTCATTGCCAGCTCCACCAGGGTCACGATATCCATAACATCCTCGCTGTAGGCAGTCCTTTTCTTACCCATGAAAAATCCTGCCAGCCCGCCCAGGACAGGCCAAAGCACTATTAATAATAATCCTGCATTTCCACTCATTATCCTTCACCATCCTTTCCATCAGATTCGGGCAGCCATTTCAATCACCTGATAAATCGGCGTGAAACAAATACCAAGCACTATTACCGCTATCGTGACAGCCACAATCGGCAGCATCATGCACCAGTGCGGTTTTTCCACATCTTTCAGGGCATTTTCATCATATCCCTTCACCGGGACAAACGCCCGCACGGCAATCGTCAACAAGTAAACTGCTGTGAGCACCGCTGAAAAAATCAGGACGCCCACGCCTGCATAGGCAAGACCGAGCCCGCTTGCAGCGGCAGCCGTAGCAATGTTCCACTTACTGGCGAAGCCGATGAGAGGCGGAATTCCCATAACACCCAGTGCGCTGATGAAAAAGCAGGTCATAAGCCCTTTCATCCGGGAGCCGATGCCCTCTAATTCATATACATAGGTTTTATGCCCGTGATGCATAATCGCACCGACGCAGAGGAACAACACCAGCTTCATTGTGCCGTGGGCGACAATGTGAGACAGTCCTGCAAAAAGCCCCTGAGGCGTCATAATCGTCAGGGCAAAGGCAACATAGGACAGATTGCTGATTGTCGAATACGCCAGCCTTCTCTTAATGTGGGTTTCCTTCACCGCCATGGAGGAGGCATATACAATCGTAATCAAGGCAAACGCCATTGGGACATACTGTGCAAAGGTATCCTTTAACACCGCCGTGCCAAAAGCGTAATAGGTCACCCTGGCAATCGCAAACACCCCCGCCTTTACCACCGCTACTGCGTGCAAAAGCGCAGTCACCGGTGTAGGCGCCACAGATACTTTTGGCAGCCACCCGTGAAACGGAAAAATCGCCGCCTTTACGCCAAAGCCAAAAAATGCAAACAAATACACCACCTGCAGCGTTCTGCTGTGAGCAGCGGCTACATCCGACGAAAGCAGACCGCCATATGTGAAGTCGAGCGTCCCGCCATAGCTTAACAGCACCACCATGGCAATAAATGCAAAGGCTGCCCCAGCAATGGAATACACCATATAAAGTCTTCCCGCCCGAATAGATATCTCGTTCATCTCATGCATGACCAAAGGCAGGGTAACCAGCGTCAGCAGCTCATAAAACATATACATGCTCATGACATTGGAGGCAAATGCAATTCCTATGGTCACGCCGTAGGTCATGGTGTAAAAAGCAAAGAACTGCGGTTTTCTCTCTTCATGCTCCATATACTCGAAGGCATACAGGGTAGCCAATGGCCAAAGAACAGAAACGAGTCCGCCAAAAACCATTGCCATATTGTCAATCCGAAAAGAAATGGAGAGGACATCCGTCAGGCGGAAAAAAGTAAACTCCTCCGTTATCCCCCCAGCAAACAGCAGCCATACCAAAACAGTGTTTACAAGCACCACCAGCTCCGTATATATATTTCTTCCCCTCTCGCTTTTAAAGGGAAATATAAAAATAATGAATCCAAATAAAATTGGAAGCATCACAGGCAGGGCCAAAAATTCTGTTCTCATTTTTCCCGCTCCTTTCCTGTTTAAACCAGCTTTGTGATGAAGCTCATCAAAAACTCCATCAACGGCTGCGTGTAAAGTCCCAGCCCCAGAGCCAGGACGGTTAATATCACCATCGGCGCCAGCATATACCATCCCGGTTCTAAGGAACCGGAGCTGTCATGCTTTTTCTCTGTCGAATCATAAAAACCCTTCACCGTAATGGAGAGCAGATAACCCGCCGTTAACAGCGCGCTCACCAGCAGAACAGTAATTCCCGTATAGACAATCCACGGCTGGCTGCTCTGGGCTGCGCCCATGCACAGATAAAGCTTACTCATAAATGCGGATGTGGGAGGGATTCCCACCAAGGTGATGGACACCAGTGTAAAACATACATAAGTGACCGGCATCCGCCTGCCCAGACCATCAAGCCCTGCCACCGAAGTCTCCCCCGTCTGATGGATAATCACTCCGGAAAACAGGAACAACACCGTTTTTACAATACTGTGGAATACCACATGCAGACATCCGCCCAGCAGACCATATCCATTCATCAGGGACAAGCCGAATAAAATATAAGAAATCTGACTGACAGTAGAATAGGCAAGCCGTTTTTTTAATATTTTTTCCCTGTATGCCAACATGGATCCCATAAACACTGTAGCCAACGCCAGTATCATCCATACATACTGCACCCAGCTTCCAATCAGCCGCTTTGCACCCACAACGTAAAATACCATTCTGAAAATAGTCAGCACACCGCATTTCGCAATAAAGCCTGACAACAGCGCTGACGCCGGCGCCGGTGCCACCGGATGCGCCACCGGAAGCCATGCATGCAGCGGAAACATACCCGCCTTGGCGCCAAATCCGATGATGCAGAGCATGGCAGCAGCCAAAACCACTTGTTCATGTCCCTGCACCAAAGCCGCATCCACAATACCGCCGGGTGTGAATTTTAACCCGTCACAGTATTGATACAAAAAGAAAATACCTGCCAATGCCGTCATTGCTCCGCAGATAGAGAAAAACAGATATTTTAGCGCACCCCGCACCGCCTCTTTTGTCTGGTTATGAAACACGAAGGGAAAGGTTGTAAGGGTCATCATTTCAAAAAACATATACATGGTAATGACGTTTCCTGCCTGGCAGAGCGCCATGATAACTCCCAGCGACACCAGATAAAATACGTAATATCTCTTTAATCTCCTTTGACTGTCAAAAGAAGGCTCCGGCTCATGAAAATATGCCACAGAGTAAAAGGCTATCAGTATCCAAAGAACACACCCAAGAACCGCAAACAGCCTTGCCGTACCATCCGTGTGAAAATAAATATCCAGATTTCCGGACAATGTAAACAGCGTCAAGGAAGGTTCTCCCTGCATGCAGACTGCAATCACTGCCGCCAGTGTCAAAGCCCCACCCAGAGCGCCATAAAACCCGTATGCCCTAGATGTGTGAAAGCCCTTGCCAAATACGAGTAAAAGTCCCATGCACACAGGAATCAATATCGGTAATAAAATCAGATAATCCATGCTCCTACCTCCCTACGCAAACATGCCAAGACCGGTGCGAATGGCATCCAGCAGAGGCTGCGCATTCATTCCCAAAGCAAAGTTCAAAACACAAAATATAATACACGCAAAGGCATAGCCTGCTGCCGGATGCACATCCCGCTCCTTTGTATAATGCACATCAAAAATCACGCTGATTGCCCGCACAAAATACACTGCATTCAATATGGTACTAAATGCCAGCGCCAGCATCGCCAGATAGAGTTTTCTGTCACTAATCTGCATTGCCGCCATAGCAAAGGATATTTTGGATATAAATCCGGAAAGCAGCGGAATCCCAATCATGGAAAAGGCGCCGATTAAAAATGTAATACCCGCAAACCGGTTCTTATAC
>CAMWOF010000263.1 GCA_947175805.1 uncultured Clostridiaceae bacterium | reverse complement strand
AGCTTGCTTGCATTTGGCGACTGCGTGCGGGTCAAATACCCCGCCCCTTGGGGCGAACTTGCTAAAAAGAAACTAGGTCATGCCCCGTAGCTTGCTGCGGGGTATTTGACTGAGTAGGAATGCCTCCTGTTTTATTTCTCAGTTCTTCAGTACGGACATTCGCTTGTATTTTTTGTTGACGTAAAGCGCAGTATCTGCTTCCGACATGATATCCTCGATAGAAGTGGATGGAGAACATGTACATTCTGAGATGCCCACACTGATATCAATGTAATAAGGCTTACCGCAGGTTTCATTTACCTGTTTGGAGTGCTTCTTCAGATTGTTCTGCAGCTCCTCCACAAAATCATCAGAATCTAAAAATGCAAATGCGACAAATTCATCTCCACCGATTCGACCTACAATGTCTGTGTCACGAAAACTTGAGCGCAATGTGTTTGCAATGGATTTTAAAGCAAAATCACCGTCCTTGTGGCCAAATTTGTCATTTACCAGCTTTAGGTTATCCATATCCGCATAAACGATAATTGCTTTGCGCCCCTCGTTCTCGGATGCGGTAATCAGCTGCGTAGTTTTGTCCATAAAACCGCGGCGGTTGTATAGTCCGGTAAGCTCATCAGACACCGACAGGTGATTTAGCTGGTTATTCTTGTCATGGATTTCCTGAAGGCTGAGCATCAATTGCTTTTGCGTGGACATTTGCTCCTTTATCAAATGCAGGAATTTAAATGCGGTGCCCAACTGCAAATCCGCAGAATAAATATGATGAAAATTCCTGATATCAATCTCACACACAAAGACACCGTGCTGCTGTTCATTGGTAAAAATCGGATTCAATATGAAGGTGCAGCGGCGGTTCTTCGGGGTATACGGATTGTCAAACACATCTACGGATCGGATACGCTGCCCACTTAGAACCACAGATTTCATGTCATTGTCATAGGACTGTAAAATGAGTGTTTCAGGTATCTTCCAGCTTCCGTCACCTTTTTGCATAATCGGGTCATCATACAAATATACATAGGAACTGTCAAAGCTCAGGCATTGCAGTCGCTCCATCAGACTGTTAAAGCAGGTGTCGTTATCCTTGCCGTAGTCGATAGTATCTCTGGCGATATAGCTGGCATTCCACACCTGAATCTGATAGTCTCTTTTGTCGTTGTAGCGTATGCTGGAGTTTCTTCCATTCATGGCGCTAAACATGGCATTGGAGGTCAGAAGGAAAGAGATGCGTTTGTCCGCATCTTCGATAAACTCCAAAACGTATGCGGTCAGGGTGTCTAACAGGTGCCCCTGTTGGTTAAGTGAAAAATATAAGGTCAGGTCGGAAAACAGCAGTTTTTTCAAATCCTCTAAGATATCATCTGTCGGATATTCTGTGACATTCGGGTCAAGGGTGGCCTTCATGATGGTATGAAACAGCGGGCGCACTGTATCTCGAATCTGTTCTTTTACAAAGCAGCCGCTGAATTCATTGAGCAGGGTGTCCTCCATCTCATTTACAAGGGAATCGAGAGACTGAATATCGTATTTTTTGCTCGCCTTTTTATGGCTGCTACATATCTGTCCCAGCGTACATCCGCAGGACTGCCTTTTGATGAAAGAGGAGCCTAAAATATTTTGCTTTGTGTGTCCGCTCTTTAAAATATTAATTGCCTCGTATACGGACTGATACCCTAAATCGGAAACATTGGCATTGACAGTGGAGAGATTCGGCACAAGGGCCAGCGCCGCCGGTGCGTCATCAAAGCCTGTGACAGCAATATCCCTGCCGATATCAATGCCGCGGCGTTTCATCTCATTATAACCGCCCAGCGCCATTTGGTCATTTGCAAATACAATGGCATCCAAATCAGGGTTATTATCAATAAGCTCGCCTACAATCTCTTCACAGAATTCAGAAAAATTGCCATGGACAATAAGCTTGTCTTCCACGGCAAAGCCGTTTGCCTCCATGGTTTCTTTATATACGTTCAGCCGTTCTGCAGCATCGGCATTTCCCTTGCGGCCGCTGACAAAACCGATACGTTTCTTGTGGTGGGCATGGATTAAATGCTCAATTGCATCCTTGAGTCCTTGTCTGCCGTCCACATACAGATAGTTATAGCCGGGAACCTCCATTTCCAGGGTGAGAATCGGAATATCTTTAAAATTATCCAAAAATGATTTGATATCCGATTCGGACAGAAAGCTTCCGATGGTGCCGATAGATACAATCAATACATCCAGATTCTCTGTGGAAGCGTAATAAAATACCGAGTTATACTGGTAGTCATAGTGCGCCTTCAATGGGTCGTTATATGCTGCATTGATGTACATTCCGGGAAATATATATAGATTGGCATCCAACTCCTTAATTGCGTAATCAACGCCCTTGCATAAATCATATGCATAGTCATTGTCCAGATGACAGATAAATAACCCCACATTTAGCCGTCCGTTTGTCATTAGAATACCCCCTTTTTGATTAATATCCCATAAAAAATACCCTTGATAATTATAGCATATCGCTGTTTATATGACAAATATTTTAAGGATTTTTATGGAAATTTTCATAAATTTTTTTGCGGGGCGTCCCCGGCTTTACAAAGCTTTTCAAATCCCTTATAATATAAGCTGAATTTTCACAGTTTTATATAACTATTATGGAGGAAAAATAAATGGATTATAAGAATTCCGGAGTGGATATTGAGGCCGGCTA
Organism: uncultured Clostridiaceae bacterium; assembly: GCA_947175805.1. Lineage (GTDB taxonomy): Bacteria > Bacillota > Clostridia > Lachnospirales > Lachnospiraceae > RGIG6919. The sequence continues at coordinate 1,237 of CAMWOF010000263.1, read as the reverse complement.
CAGGTCGGTGGAGCTGATGAAAAAATATGTGAAGGAGACAGCGCGGGAAGAGGTGTATGGCGGTTTGGGTGGCTTTGCCGGTGCATTTTCCCTGGGGAAAATCAAAAATATGGAAGAGCCGGTGCTGCTGTCCGGTACGGACGGCTGCGGCACAAAGGTGAAGATTGCCTTTCTTATGGACAGGCATGATACCATCGGTATTGACTGTGTTGCCATGTGTGTAAATGATATTGCCTGCGCCGGAGGAGAGCCTTTATTTTTCCTTGACTATATTGCCTGCGGCAAGAATTATCCTGAAAAGATTGCTTCTATTGTAAAAGGGGTGTCAGAGGGCTGCATACAGTCCGGTGCGGCGCTTGTAGGTGGAGAGACCGCTGAGCATCCAGGTCTGATGCCGGAGGATGAATATGACCTTGCAGGTTTTGCCGTGGGGGTAGTTGACAAGAAGGATCTGATTACGGGTGCGGATATTGTTGAAGGAGATGCGTTGATTGGCATTGCCTCCTCCGGCGTGCACAGCAACGGTTTTTCCCTGGTCAGGAAGGTGTTTGACATGACGAGGGAGTCGCTGGATACCTATTATGATGTGCTGGGCACAACACTTGGAGAGACGCTTCTGACGCCTACCAGAATCTATGTGAAGGCGCTCCGCAGCGTAAAGGAGGCGGGAATTCAGATAAAGGGGTGCAGCCATATTACCGGCGGCGGCTTTTATGAGAATATTCCCCGTATGCTTCCTGATGGAGTAAAGGCAGTGGTGCGGAGGGATTCCTATGAGGTTCCGGCAATCTTTAAGCTTCTTGCGGAGAAAGGGAATATTGCGGAGGAGATGATGTATAATACATACAATATGGGAATCGGTATGGTACTGGCTGTGGATGCCGCCGATGCTGACCGGACAATCTCCGCCCTGGAGGCAGCGGGAGAACAGGCGTATATTGTTGGAAGCATAACAGCAGGTGAAAAAGGAGTCAGCTTATGTTAAGAATCGTAGTTTTAGTATCGGGCGGAGGAACAAACCTGCAGGCGATTATTGACGGAATTCGTGAGGGGATTATCCGGGACACGGAAATTGCGGCGGTTATCAGCAACAACAAATCTGCCTATGCCTTAGAGCGGGCAAAGATGGTTGACATTCCTTGTGAAGCGTTGTCACCGAAGGATTTTGATACCAGGGAGGCATACAATGCCGCGCTATTTCAGCTCAAATAAAGGTTGAGATTGACAATATCCTTAC
>CAMWOF010000262.1 GCA_947175805.1 uncultured Clostridiaceae bacterium | reverse complement strand
AACCTGCCCTGCTCTAATTCTCGCTGGCTGTCTTCTGGTTCTTCTTCGTCCTCAAATATTTTCCGAAAAACACGCCGCCGATGGCAATCGCAATCAGAATAACATAGGAAACAAGATATCTTACAAATTCACCTAAAAAAGCCATAATAAAAACCTTCCTTTCCTGCGCATGATGCGCTCATATCTTTTAAGATATTTTTTTATTTAATATAATTGCTCTCGCAATTATTATTACACTATTATTATAAATAATTACGATTGCTCCGCACTGCTCCCGCAATCGTCACAAACATTCGTAATTATTTACAAGAGGTCTGTAAAAAAGCACGTTGGATTACCGGTATGACAAGCCGCTCCAATCTGTGTTACCCTGGCAAGAATTGTGTCCTTATCACAATCAATCTCCATGGACTTTACATACTGGAAATGTCCCGATGTCTCACCCTTTACCCAAAGTGACTGCCTGCTCCTGCTATAATAGGTCATCCTTCCAGTCTGAATCGTCATATTGTAGGACGCCTCATTCATGTATGCAAGCATTAACACTTCCATTGTCTTATCTTCCTGAACCACCACCGGAATCAGCCCGTCTGCATTCAGCTTAAATTCTGAAAACGGTATTTTGCTCTTCAAGGCAGTAGCCTTGATTCCCTTCTCTGAAAACACACTTTTTAATGCATTTAACTGGGATACATCAGAGAAACTGACAATACACCAATCTATCTCCGTGGCAGCTACATAATTTGCCAGGAACATAAAATCATCATGCACATCTCCGGCATTGATAATCAGCGGATTACCAACGGAATGTCGGAGGGAAACAAGCATATCTATGTTTTCTCCAGTTGCTTTGTGGTCCGTGACATAAATAGCGCCAACTCCCATTCTGGAATAATCTCCAGCCGCCGCAATCTCATCCTGCACATAGTATGTATTTACCACAATACCGATTTTGTCTGCACCATACGTTTCCAGCGCCGCCTTTACCAGTGCATTGTCCTCTGTTTCAAGAAGCAGCTGCGAAGCACCATTTTCTATTACCAGTTCCACATCTGCTATCGACTTTGGTGACATGCGCACAACAAGCGGTACATCGACAGCCGCCGACAGTTCCCTCAACATGTCCGCATCTGCCAGAGAATCCATCACATAATATATCGCATCTGCACCTGCACCTGAAAGCTGCATTGCCAGCCTCTTTTTATCTGCACCGGCAAGGGCTGCTATTACCTTAACTTCTCTCATTTCATAATGTTCCTTTCGTTGATAATACCTGTCCCATCAGCCTTGGCTCCTTTGCCACCGCTTCGTCAAGCGCCTTTGCAAATGCCTTAAAAGCCGCCTCTATGATATGATGGTTATTCTGTCCGTCTAACTGTTTTATATTTATATTCATGCCTGCAGAATAAGAAACCGCATAGAAAAACTCCTTTACCATCTCCGTATCCATATAGCCGACCTTGTCTACCGTAAGCTTTAAGTCATATACCAGATACGGTCTGCCGGACAGGTCAAGTGCACAAAGCACCAATGCCTCATCCATCGGCAGCATAAAGGAGCCATATCGCTTAATCGCCTTTTTCGCCCCTAACGCTTCCTTAATCGCAGTTCCCAGCACAATACCCGTATCCTCTATCGTATGGTGGGAATCCACATAAAGGTCCCCTCTCACCTTTAAATCTATGTCAAAAAAACCGTGTCTTGCAAAGCTGTTCAACATATGGTCAAAAAATCCGATGCCAGTATCAATGGATGTCTTTCCTATACCGTCCAGATTCAGCGTTAACGTGATATCTGTCTCTCCGGTCTTTCTGGTGACGATTGCAGTTCTTGGCTTCTGTACAGGCGAAGATGACGCCTGAGCTGTTTTCGCCGTAGAAGCAGCTGTTACATCTGTTTTTGCAAGTGGCACAGAGGATGCCGCAGGTCTCGCCGTAGATGAAACTGCTCCCGCCGGCTTCGCTGCTGCCGCAGCAGTTTGTGATGCCACGGTTTCCGTCTGCTTATCAGCTGTTTTCACCATGGAAGGTGCTGCCGGGGACAAAGAATTTTTCATCGGTTTTGTTTCCGCCGCTGTCTCTGTTGGTTTTGTTGCCGGCTTCACTATCGGCTTCGACGGCAGATTAGAAGCGGCGGGCTTGGCTGTTTGGGCAGTCCTGACTGTATTTTGCCTGATTGAAGGCCCCTGCTTGCCGGCTGCCACTGCCGTTCTTTGTGTTCCCTCCGGTTTATTTGTATTTATCTTATCCTCTGGCATTGCCATCCTCCTCATAAATGCTCCGCAAAAACACTTCATTACACACTTACCTTATAATATAAGACAATCAGAGCACTTTTGCAACACTGTTTTCATAAAAAATAAGGGCGCGTACATAAAAAATACCTATCCTGCTATTTTTTTGCAGAATAGGTATTGAAATTATTTTTATATATCATATGCAATTTACTCAAACCGCACCTTTATGGAATTCGCATGGGCGGTAAGCTGCTCCGCCGTTGCAAAATCAATAATATCCTGATGAATCGGCTCCAATGCCTCCCTCGAATAATAAATGACACTGGATTTCTTAATAAAATCATCTACGGAAAGAGGCGAGAAGAACTTTGCCGTCCCGTTGGTCGGCAGCACATGGTTTGGCCCCGCAAAATAATCCCCCAGCGGCTCGGAGCTGTATTCTCCAATAAAGATAGCGCCTGCATTCTGAATCCTTGTCATTACATCGAAGGGATTTGCCGTCACAAGCTCCAAATGCTCTGAGGCAATCTCATTTGCCACATCTATCGCCTCGTCCATATCCTTTGCCACTAAAATATATCCATAATTATCTAATGACTTCTGAATAATATCTGTTCTGGAAAGCTCCTTTAAAAACTTGTCTATTTCCGCAGAAACCATATCTGCCAGCTTCTCACTGGTGGTCACCAAAATCGCAGACGCCATCTCGTCATGCTCCGCCTGGGACAATAAATCTGCGGCTACATAGCGGGCATTTGCCGTCTCATCCGCAAGCACAAGAATCTCACTCGGTCCGGCAATGGAGTCAATGCTCACATGCCCATACACGGCACGCTTCGCCAGGGCGACAAAAATATTTCCCGGTCCCACAATCTTATCCACCTTGGGAATGGACTCCGTACCATATGCCAGCGCAGCAATCGCCTGGGCGCCCCCTGCCTTATAAATCTCCGTTGCTCCTGCTTCGTTTGCCGCTACCAGTGTGGTCGGATACACCTTCCCCTCTGCATTGCAGGGGGTTGTCATGATAATATTTTCTACGCCGGCAGTCTTTGCAGGCACAATATTCATCAGCACAGAGGACGGATACGCCGCCTTGCCTCCCGGCACATAGACGCCCACGGACTTTAAAGGTGTCACCTTCTGCCCCAGCATAGTGCCGTTCGGTTTGGAATCAAACCAGCTATACTGCTTCTGCTTTTCATGGTAATCACGGATATTGATGAGCGCCTTCCTTATGACCTCGACCAAATGAGCATCCACCGCTTTGTACGCCTCATCAATCTCTGCCTGGGTCACCCTCACATTTCCTGCATGGATATCCGCCTTGTCAAACTTCTTCGTATAGGAAAACAGCGCCGCATCCCCGTTGTCCCGCACATCCTCCACAATTTCGTTTACCGTATCTGCATATTGCCCGTAATTACTTGGACTTCTCTTTAATAAATCCTTTAAAAGATTCTGTTTTTCTGTCTCGTTTACAAATACTTTCCTCATGACGAATTACCGTCCTCCCACTTAACATATTTTAACTATTCAGGCACAAAAACTTACTGACTCTCCGCCAAAACCTGGCTTAAGTCCGTAAGCAGCTTCCGGATCCGCTCCTGCTCCATTTTTAAGCTGACCTGATTGACCACCATCCGCGCAGACAAAGGGCAGATTTCCTCTAAAACTGTCAGTCCGTTTTCCTTTAATGTAGAAC
>CAMWOF010000261.1 GCA_947175805.1 uncultured Clostridiaceae bacterium | reverse complement strand
ATTATGAGGAGATTGAAGGTTTTGGTTATTTTTGGGGGCTGTTCGTCAGAGTATGGCGTATCGCTGCAATCCGCATATGCAGTGATTAAAAACCTGGACAAGGAAAAATATGAACCTGTTCTGGCAGGTATTTCAAAAACCGGTGACTGGTACTATTTTTCGGGGGATATTGAGAAGATACCGGAGGATACATGGAACAATGAAAAGGATTGTGTTCCCGCAGCGCTGTCGCCGAACCGGAGTGAGCGTGGATTTCTTATCAGGTATCCTGAGGGCGATAAGCTGGTGGTTATAGATGCAGCATTTCCGGTGCTCCATGGAAAAAACGGTGAGGACGGTACGGTGCAGGGTGCAATTACGCTGGCGGGGATTCCTTTAGCGGGCTGTGGGGTCATGGCGTCTGCACTTTGCATGGATAAGGATAGGGCGCACAGGCTGGCGGCGGCGGTCTGCGGCGTCCGGGTGCCGAGGGCGATTGTGTTACAGAATGTGCCAAATGAGAAAAAAATTTATGATTTTGCAGCGGAGACAGGTTATCCCCTGTATGTGAAGCCGGTGAAGGCCGGTTCCTCATATGGGGTGACGAAGGTGACAGAGGAGTCTGATTTGCTGCGTGCGGTGCAGGATGCTTTTTTGTATGACAATGAAGTGATTTTGGAGGAAAACATTGAGGGCTTCGAGGTGGGCTGCGCTGTGCTGGGAACGGACAAGCTCATTACCGGTGAGGTGGACGAGATTGAACTGTCCTCTGGCTTTTTTGACTTTACAGAGAAATATACCTTAAAGACCTCTGCTATCCATGTGCCGGCAAGGATCCCGGAGGATACCAGCGAAAGGGTAAAGGATATGGCAAAACAGATTTACCGGAGCCTCGGATGCACCGGTTTTGCCAGAGTGGATATGTTCCTCACACCGTCGGGGGAGCTTGTGTTTAATGAGGTGAACACCATACCGGGCTTTACGGAGCACAGTCGGTATCCTGGCATGATGAAGGCGGCGGGATACAGCTTTTCGGATATTCTGGACAGGATAATCAGGCAGGCGGTGAAGCAATGATAAGCAAAGAGAAGGAAGAAGTAATGAAAACCGGGCGCAGCCATGCGGCATTGGATTGGTTTCGTCTGGCGGCGGCGTTTTTGGTAATTGCCATTCACACGTCTCCCCTTAGTTCCTTTAGTGAGGCGGCGGATTTTTTCCTGACCAGGGTGCTGGCAAGGGTTGCCGTACCATTTTTCTTTATGGTCACAGGGCAGTTTGTGCTGTCAGGATTGTTTGCAGACGAATGTGGCATCAGAAGGGAAAAAACAGAAACCGGAGATGGAGAAATGGGGAATCCGACAGGGAGAGGACAGGCATCCGCCAAGGTAAGGCGGTATCTCAAAAAGGCGGGGCTGTTATATATCGGGGCAGTTTTGCTCTATGTGCCGCTGGGTATCTATGCCGGGCACTATAAAGGAATCGGGCTTGGTAAAGCCCTGAAAATGCTTATATTCGACGGAACCTTTTACCATCTCTGGTATTTTCCGGCATGTATTCTGGGTACAGCCCTGATTTGGCTGTTTAGCAGATATTTGCCATACAGGCAGCTTTTCGTGCTCACGGTTTTCTTATATGTGTTGGCGCTGCTGGGGGACAGCTATTTTGGACTGACGGCGAAGCTTCCCCTGCTCTCTCATATTTATGAAACGGGCTTTAAAATCAGCTCCTACACAAGAAATGGACTGCTCTTTGCCCCTGTGTTTTTGATGCTGGGTGCAGGCTATGGAATGCAGAAAGAGGGTACGGGTTATGGAGGCAGGAACCAGGGTTTAGGTCGAGGAACCCTGTTTGGAGGCTTGATTGTATTCTTTTTGCTGATGACAGCGGAGGCGTTTTTGCTCCGACATTTGGATTGGCAGCGGCATGACAGCATGTATATTAGTCTGCCGTTTGTTATGGTATTTTTGTACAGTCTGCTGGAGTCTGCTGGGAGTCTGGTCACGTCAGGCCTGGAAGGCAAGCCTGACCAGGTCTCGCCTCCCTCTATTAATGAGCCGGCGGCGTCAGCGGGACCGGCGCTCCGTGCCATCACAGCATGGATGTATGTTCTGCACCCGGCAGTGATTGTGGCGGTGCGGCTGGGGGCAAAGGCAATGCATTTAAACAAGCTGCTGGTGAATCAGAGCCTTGTCCACTATGTGATTGTGGGAATTATATCGTTGGTTGCGGGATGGGTAATATGGAAAATAAAGGAGTTGTGGAGATATGGAAAATCATTATGACGGACGGGCATGGATTGAACTGAATCGCAGTGCACTGGCAGAAAATGTGAAATTTTTACAGTCCAGGCTGCCGAAAGACTGTAAGCTGATGCCGGCAATCAAGGCAAATGCATACGGACATGGTGCAGATTTGGTGGCAAAGGAGCTTTTAAGGCTGGGCGTGGACAGCTTCTGCGTGGCGGAGATTATGGAAGCAGTAGCGCTTAGAACCCAGGGAATTACCGGGGAAATACTGGTGCTTGGGTATACGCATCCCACACAATTTTCCCTGCTTAAGCAATACCAGATTATGCAGACAGTGGTGGATTATGACTATGCAAAGCAGTTAAATGATTATGGTGAACAGCTTCATGTGCACATTGGTATAGATACCGGCATGCACAGATTAGGGGAACGCAGTGAAAATATAGATGCCTTCTGTGAAATATTTAAGATGAAGAACCTGATAATTGACGGCATGTTTACCCATTTATCGGCGGTGGATGCCATGGGCGCCGCAGAGCAGGATTTTACAAATACACAGGTGGAGACCTTTTATCAGGTGGTAACGGCATTGCAGGAGCGTGGCTTTCGCTGCCCGAAGCTCCATTTGCAATCCAGCTATGGTGTGCTCAATTACCCGGAGCTGGCAGAAGATTACGCCAGAGTGGGAATTGCCCTCTACGGCGTGCTGAGTAACCGCGCAGACACAAAAAAATGGCGTTCCTGCCTGACGCCGGTGCTTTCTCTTCACACAAGGGTAGTCTGCGTGCGTGATTTGTATCAGGGGGAATCTGCGGGCTATGGTCTCCAGTATATAGCAGATGAGGACAGGCGGATTGCAACACTGGCATTGGGTTATGCAGACGGACTGCCCCGCTCACTTTCCAAGGGCAGAGGGTATGTGCTAATCCACGGAAAAAAGGCGCCCATTATCGGGCTTATCTGTATGGATCAGGCAATGATAGACGTGACGGAGATTCCTGAAGCTGCAGAAGGAGATGTTGTCACTGTGATTGGCAGCAGTGAGGGAGAAGAAATTCTGGCCAGTGATTTGGCAGACTGGTGCGGCACAATCACCAATGAGATATTAAGCCGGTTAGGGCAGAGATTAGAACGGGTAATGATGTAAGCGGCATCAAAGGAAGAAGCTTGCAGAAAAGATAATAAGATACTAGAGAGTGGAAAAAATTTTCCCTTGACAATGATTGGAGAGTAGGAATATAATAGCTACGTCAGTTAGTTAAAGTGATAAAGCAGAAGAGAAGCAGTATTTGACTGTCGGCAGCGATTAGTCAGATATGTGGCGTAGTCGTGACATTTCTTGATTAGCTGCATATAATTAAATATCCGTAAACCGTTGAAGTGGAGATCAAGATAATTGTGCATACACAGAGAGTCCGGGCAGGTGGAAGCCGGGTTAACGCAGATTATTAAATGGACCACGGAGGGCGTAGTCAAAGGCATAGCATATCCGGCCCTTAGAGGAGATTCCTCTGGCAGATTTGGATAAGGGCTATTCGCTGAGTATTCTACGACGTCAGGTACACGTTAGTTACCAGGGATATTATAGTGTTTGACAGTGCGGTTATATGTGAATGGCCGGCAGTGCAGACATTCGTATTCAGAAAGTGCACATTTTATGTGAAGCAAGGTGGCACCGCGGATGAAGATTTGTATTGAATTAGCACCCGTCCTTGACAATTGGTAT
>CAMWOF010000260.1 GCA_947175805.1 uncultured Clostridiaceae bacterium | reverse complement strand
TATCACATCTCCGGCAAGCACCGGCGCATTTATGGTCTCCGGTACATTCCATATGTAATCTGCCCGCTCTCCCTCTCTCATATAAAGGGAAACCTCTTCCTTTGTATAGCCACAGCAAAGCTCTCCTTCAATACCGTCCTCCACTCTCACATACACCGCCTCCGTCTGCGGCTCATATACCGTTTTTTTCTTATAGTTTTCAAAGCCGTAGTCAAACAGCGTCCGCATATCCTTCCACTTGTAAGTTTTATGAGGCGGCCACCCGCATGCCAGCACAACTGCAATCAGCCTGTGTCCTTCCCGTTCCACCGCACCCACAAAGCAATATCCCGCATTTCCCGTAAACCCGGTTTTGACGCCTATTGCCCCATCATACATGGTTAAAAAGGCATTGTGGTTTGTCACGGTGAAGCTTCTGTTTCCCGCTACATCTGAAAAGCTGTAGCTCCTTGTATTTGTAATCTCTATAAACTGCGGATTATCAAGAGCATGCCTCGTAATCAGCGCCAAATCATAGGCCGTAGAATAATGCTCCTCATTATCGAGACCATTGGGCGTTACAAAATGAGTGTGATATGCACCGAAATCATATGCCATCTGATTCATCAGCTCAGCAAAGCCCTCCACGCTGCCGCCGACATGCTCAGCGATGGCAACCGCAGAATCATTGTGGGATTCCAGCATCAGGGAATACACCAAATCCTTCAGATAGTAATTTTCCCCTTTTCTGATATTGAGCTGCACATCCGGCATGGAGGCAGCGTAATCAGAAACCGCAACCACATCCTCCAGATTGCCGTATTTTAACACTACAAGCAGTGTCATAATCTTGGTTGTAGATGCCATTGCCCGCTCCTCATAACCGTTCTTCTCATACAATACCCTGCCATTTTCCTCATCCACCAAAATGGCAGAAGTGGCAAGAAGATCTAGAGCAGGCGCACTGACGGCATCCGTTCCCCCTTGGCTGGATTTGCCAATTTCTGTCCCATCCGGCTCTGGCTGTTCCGGCTCTGACTGTTCTGACTCTGACTGTTTTTGCTCTGACTGTTCTGTCCCTGCTTCCTCCTGGCGGTTATAAATGCCGCTGTAGGCTTCTGTCACCAGCTCCAAAGGAGATACTCCCAAAAGAAAAACAGAGCAGATGATGAAAACCCATACGACTGCTCTGTATATATTTTTTTGCATACAACACCATACCTAAAATATCTCTTAATGTAATTTGTATGCATCTTTGACGCAAATAATACGTTCATTTTCTCATGATAAGATATGCCGGATTGCAGGGCTTTCCGGTGTGGTAGGAACGGTTTCCCAGGCACTTTAACAAGTCCGTGCGCTGTCTGTTTGTCCGTGCCTCGATGGCCGCCTTTTCCGCCAGAAAACCGATGCTTCTTCTGTGTGCATGAAGCTTTTTACTTTTATCCGGCAATATGCGCTGAAACGCAGCAAGCTTCTCTAAGTACTTCGCAAACTGCTCCTGTCCCTGATGAAACAGCTTCATAAAATGGGCAATCTCCTGACGGTCCATCTGATACATATTAAAATTCACAAACAGCGGAGAAATTAAACCATAACCTAACAGCCTGCTCTCCAGCTTATTTATAAAGGACTCCTTACGTCCCTTCTTGTCATTTAAAAGGGCAATCGTCACATGCATGCAGCCAATGGCGCCCTTAATTGTAAACGGCGCCGTATATGGCAGCCTGTAGGTCTTATTGTACGCCCTTGAGGCCAGCCTGCACACCGTACGCATTTCCAATGGCGACAAGTGCAAAAGCCGATGCTGCCTTATCTGTGCCGGATATCGGTGAAGAAAATGCCTGCAGCAATAGATATCCATAGCGCTCTCATAGGTATAGTGCCAACTGCTTGGGTTGTCATGCTTTGCCGCCATTTCATAAATATAAGGATGGCACGCCACATCCATAGCATAATGTCCCATAAAACCGGCAATATAGGCACAGGCAATCTCACGCTCTAAACCGGGGAGAACCTCCATCTCCTTTAAAAGATTTTCAAAGAAGAGATTGGTCTTGTATTCGTGCATAACAATGGCAGGTTTCTTTCTGCCAAACATCACATCCGGCAGAAAATAAAAAAACAAATCGGGTCCTAAAAGTCCCATGGTATACACGGTCTGATGCCGTTTGATAACCGACCTTAAATCAGCATCTGCTATCCGCTTATAGCCTTGTATGCCAAATGAAAAATGTGAATAAAATGCAGGCATTTACATCGCCGTCCTTCTCATTATAATTAATAATTATTATGTTTCCCTTTATACACAAACAAATACACAGGAATAGAAAGCAGTACTGCTGTCATGACGTCTATCACCGAGTGTTGTTTAATAAATACGGTTGAGAATATAATTGTCAGGGAAAACAGGGCACAAAACACCTTCTGATACCGTTTTGGAAGCACCCGCTCACTCCGAACCGCCGCCACGGCAGCCGCAATGGAATTGTACACATGAATACTGGGAATCACATTGGTGGAGGTATCCGTGCTGTAAAGCAGAGCAATCTGTCTGGTAAATATATTGTCCCTGGGCATTGTCTCCGGCCTCAAATTCAGCCCGTTTGGAAAGAGAAATGATACTAAAATAAAAACCGTCATCCCGATATACAAAAATCCCATATATTGTAAATATTCCCTCTTATCCTTAAAGAAAAACAGCGCAAAGGTAACCGCAATATAGGGAAACCAAAGCAGATACGGCACAATAAAAGCCTCTATAAACGGAATCTGATAATCAATGGCTAGTCCGATTATCGTAACCTCCGTCTGCCTTGCCTCCACCATCCCAAAGGCAATCAAATATACCGGCAAATAGGCTATTGTCCACCAATATTTTAATCTTTCATTCTTACTCTGCTCTATTTTGTTCACCTTATTTCCTTAAAAAGAATTCCACCAAAGCCTCAATTAAAATGATATAACCTTTGTGCAAGAGCATAGCCCTTTTCAATAATTTTGTTCCACACTCTGCCGTCCTTCTCCATCACTTTGCCGAGGAAGCGGTTCTTTATCAATGTATATTCCTCTTCGTTGCAATTTTTGAGATTATCCCACAGCCGCTCCTTTTTTGCCAGGCTTTCCTCCGTGCCATCAATGACCAAAAGCGCAGACGTCACCGTCATCATAATGGTCAGATACTGCCCCATATAATCCCTTAGCTTTTCACTTTTAATTTCGGAGAGCTGGTACATATTTACCATCAGCTCCGTTACCAGAATCTGCTGGTCAATGCGGGCAATCATCACGGATTCATTGACTGACTGATCTTCCCTGCCTATAAAATAATGGTACAAATCTAAATTCATGTAATAAAGTGTCTCCACATGAGGCAACGGATAGTACACATAAATATTATCCACATAAAATGTATGCTTCGGCAGCGTTAAACCGCAGTCCCGCAAAAGCTGTGTGCGGTAAATCACAGAATGCATCAGAATATACTGGCCTGTTTTAAAATGCCCTGTCTCATTCCAGGTAAAGGCCTGCTCTACTGGAACCACATCCTCATAGGAAATCGTAACTTTTCGTTTCTCCTCCGCCTTCTCATAGACATAATTACAGAGGAACATATCGTAGGATATGCCCGCTTGTGCCTGCGTCTTCAAAAAAGCCACCACCTTTGGCAGCGCCTTGTCATCCAGCCAGTCATCGCTGTCCAGAACCTTAAAATATAATCCGGAAGCATGAGATAATCCGGTCATCACCGCATCGCCATGCCCGCCGTTTTCCTTGTAAATATATTTTACATTTTCAGGAAAATCCTGCGCAAGCTGTTTCCCTATGTCGGCGGTCCCGTCTGTAGAGCCGTCATCCACAATCAAAACCTCCACATCCGCCCCGCCGGATAATGCGGATAATACCGCTGTTTTCATATAGTCCTCTGAATTATAACAAGGAATTGCAATCGATAAAATCTTCTCACTCATAACCACTGCATCATGTTCGGC
>CAMWOF010000259.1 GCA_947175805.1 uncultured Clostridiaceae bacterium | reverse complement strand
GGAAAGTCCTAAGACACCCTCTTGGGACAAAATCAGCTCACGCATCCGATTCTCGGGCTGTTCATCACAGGATCTGGCTAACATTTTCCTCACCGCATCCCCGAAAATGTCATACACCGCCTTCATAATAAACAGGCAGATCACCACACTGGCAACACTGTCCAGCACCGGATAACCCATTCTTGCGCCTGCAATACCTATCAGTGCGCCCACGGATGAAAGCGCATCGGAGCGATGATGCCACGCATCCGCCTTTAATGCGCTAAGATTATATTTTTTTGCCGTGCCTACGGTATACCAGTACATCCACTCTTTCACCGCAATAGACACAATGGCAGCCACAAGCGCCAGCATACCCGGTATTTTCAGGCTCTCATAATTGCCGCTTACTATCGTTTTCATCCCAGATACACCGATGCCGATGCCCGTCTCTAACAACACAAATGCCAGTATAATAGATGCGACACACTCCATCCGCTCATGCCCGTAGGGATGTTCCTTATCCGCTGCCTTCCCGGACAGCCTCACCCCAATAATTACAATAAATGTACTGAATACATCCGATGCGGAATGTACCGCATCAGATACCATGGCGCCAGAATGTGCTACCACGCCTGCTATCAGCTTAAAAGCTGCCAATGCCAGATTGACAATAATACTCACCGCGGAAACCCGCATAGCGCTTTTTTGCGCACGGGCTTCAAAATCCTTCTTCTCCATTCATTTCCCCTCCTAATAATATACCATATAAAAAAGCATCTCCAGAACAATAAACCCTAAACCCTCTTAGTAATCTACTGTCCCGCAGATGCATATCTGTCTGCTGCTGCTTGCTTTGCAGCCCGGCTATCTTCCCCCCTGGAATGCCTGTTCAGTCTGTACTGTGATAAATGCAGTGCAATTTTTAAAACCTTATCACAAACATTATATGTTAGTCAATGGCAACATGTGTTATACGGTGCAAGTAAATAAAAACGCCAAAAACATCGGGACAAATCGGATTGACAGGCATGTATCAATCATCTAAACTATTGGTAGTTACTATTGTCATTTATTTACATATTTACCTGCTACATTCAGATGAAGGGTAAAAAACAACCTACATCCAAAGTGCAGGCGCTGAAAAAGGAGGAATTTTTATGTACCCAAACGCAGGAAACGGCTTGAAAGTGATTTTTGCAAGCCAGATTGTAGCTATTATCCGAGCAATTCTGCCCGGCATACTGGGTTCTATTGCGAATGCAGTCGCTATGGTGCTTACATTATTAGGACTTAAGCAGGCAGCCATGGATGATGAGGGCTACAATAACGCTTTTACCTTTACCATCGTCAATCTGGTTATCGGCTTCTTTAACAACGGCAGCGGAATATTAAGCTCCGTTTTATCCGCAGCCAGTTCCATATTGTCGCTTTGCATTTTGTACAATATTTGCAATGCCACGAAAAAGCTGTTAAACAGCGCAGGGGAAACCTCTCTGGCAAACCTTGGCGCCGCTGTCTGGTTCATTAATATCATGTGCACAATCATTCTTGTCCTGGTACGCTTTGTAGCATGGATTCCGATTTTAAATATTCTCGCCGGCATCGCTGCCTTACTGACATTGCTTGCTGCATTGGTCGGCGCTATTATGTATCTGGTATTCTTAAGCAAGAGCGGCAACGCATTATCGTAGGGTATTATGCCTTAACTGCAGCACATGATTCCTTTTGGAGGTGACATAGATGCGTATTCCTTCACGTATTGGTTTAATTTTAATTTTTTTGGGACAACTTTTATATGTACTCTGGAACATTCAAAACCTTTCCCGGTATGAACCTCTTTTTACCACATGGATATTTTCTATGTCACTAATATTTTTGGGACTATGCTGCTCTGCGGCTAAAAAGGAGCTAAACTACTTACTCGCTGCTGCTCTTTTGCTTGTTTACATTATACTCAGTCTGAATAAATTGCACGATGTCCAATTCGGTACAGATATAGCCTCCCTAACATTTTTGCTAACATCCATTGTCATCACCTGCTATGCCATCAGCCGCCAGCATAAAATGCACGGAAACAAAGCTTTATCCAGACTATGGGTGGTTGCATTGATACCAACTCTTTCTACAATATTCCTATATACAGGCTGGATATTTTTATTATTTCCCCCGTTGTATATAGTGGTTGCTGCATGGTTAATGCTGTTGTTATTGATATGGATTTTCTCCAATGTAGATTTGATAACTCCTATTATCACTATTATCACTATTATCATTAATACCCCTTATTTACTATATCTGGCAGTCAGTATCTTTACTCTATTCAATCCTCCGCGCTCTGAAACCACTACGCCGGAGAGTTCTGTAAATATATCGGATTTATTTTGACCATAAAGATGAGAGCTACAATAACGCTTTTACTTTTACCTTTACCATTGTCAATCTAGTTATCGGTATCTGGTATTCTTAAGCAAGAGCGGCGATGCACTATCGTAGGGTATTATGCCTTAACTGCAGCACATGATTCCTTTTGGAGGTGACATAGATGCGTATTCCTTCACGTATTGGTTTAATTTTAATTTTTTTGGGACAACTTTTATATGTACTCTGGAACATTCAAAACCTTTCCCGGTATGAACCTCTTTTTACCACATGGATATTTTCTATGTCACTAATATTTTTGGGACTATGCTGCTCTGCGGCTAAAAATGAGCTAAACTACTTAATCGCTGCTGGTCCTTTGCTTGTTTACATTATACTCAGTCTGGATAAATTGCATGATGTCCAATTCGGTACAGATATAACCTCCCTAAAATTTTGGGCAGCATCCATTGGCCTCACCTGCTATGCCATCAGCCGTCAGCATAAAATGCACGGAAACAATGATTTGTCCAGACTATGGCTGGCTGCATGGATACCAACTCTTTCTACAATATTCCTATATACAGGCTGGATATTTATATTATTTCCCCCAGTGTTTATAGTGTGGTTATTGATGGGGCTTTTATACATTGCAAATCCGGATGATATAATGTATCCTATTATCACTAATACCCCTTATTTACTATATTTGGCAGTCAGTATTTTTACTCTATTCAATCCTCCGCGCTCTGAAACCACTACGCCGGAGAGTTCTGTAGATATATCAGATTTATTTTGACCACAAAGTGGTATACTAAATGAAAAAAGCAATAAGGAGTACTACTATGTGTACATGCTTGCATTTTAAGAAAAAAGCAACCTACTTTGGAAGAAATCTTGACCTGGAATACCGTTTCGGGGAACGGGTGGTCATCACGCCGAGAAATTACAGCTTTCAGCTAAAAAGCGGCACCAGGCTCACCACAAAATATGCCCTCATCGGCATGGCGTCGGTAGTTCATGCCTGCCCATTATATGCGGAAGCGACCAATGAAAAGGGACTTTCTATGGCGGGGCTGTATTTCCCCGACAACGCCTGCTTCTTTGATGTACAGGAAGGCAAATTGAATTTGGCGCCTTATGAGCTGATACCGTATTTTCTGGGACAGTATAGTACGGTGGCAGAATTAAAGGAGGATTTGGCAAGGCTCAATATCACAAATATCCCCTTTGAAGCAAAGCTCCCGGTTACTGCCCTGCACTGGATGATCAGTGATAAGGAGAGCAGCATTGTCATGGAACAGACGTCTGAAGGGCTGAAAATATATGACAACCCTGTCGGCGTGCTCACGAACAACCCGCCATTTCCTTATCATATGGCAAATCTGAATAACTATATGGGATTGACCCCTCAATATGCAACAAACCGCTTTTCCGATAAGCTGAATTTAAAGCAGTACGGAAACGGCATGGGCGCTATCGGTCTTCCGGGAGACGCTTCCCCTGCCTCCCGGTTTATCAGAGCTGCGTTTAACAAATGGAACTCTGACTGCAGCGATGACGAAGAAAGCGCAGTTTCTCAATTTTTCCATATACTGGACTCTGTCGCCATGGTGCGGGGCGCTACTATCA
>CAMWOF010000258.1 GCA_947175805.1 uncultured Clostridiaceae bacterium | reverse complement strand
GTATTGGAACGTGCAATGGAGCATGCCGGCGTGGTGGCCTGTTATGGCAGACAGGTGACGGAAATAAGCTATCAGGAGGGAAAATACCGGATTCAGTCGGAAATTTCTAAAGAGCTTTGCCGGGAACAGGCGAGGGCAGGAAAAAAGGGGAAAAAGGTACATACAAGCGAACTGGTGGAAAAGGATACCGGTTTTGGCAAGGGAAATCAGATAACATATGAGGCAAGGAATCTTGTGGTTGCCACCGGTGGTTATGCGGGCTCCCAGTACGGCTGCTGCGGCGATGGATATGTATTTGCTGGGACATTTGGGCATCACGGGACTGCCATACATCCGGGACTGGTGCCGCTTATTAGTGATGAGACGTTTTGCGGACAGTTATCCGGTGTGAGAGCGGCGGGGGAAGTGGCAATCTATGTAGATGAAACAAAGCTGTATGCCAGCCAGGGGGAGATACAATTTGCGGAATACGGTATCTCCGGCATCTGCGTGTTTGATGTCTCCAGGTTTGCGGTAAGGGCGCTGTCTATGGGAAAAAAGGTCAGGCTCAGTATGGATTTCCTACCGGAATGGATTGGAACGGATGTTATGGCAGATTACAGGGAACGGGAGTGTGCGCCGCTATTTTGCGAACTGCTTTCCAGAACAGATTATCTGTCGGTAAAAGAGGTTCTTTGCGGTATGCTTCCTGAGAAGCTAGCGGGCATAATCCTTGCCCGTGCAGGGATTTCCCCGGTGTTAAAAGCCTGCAGCCTGGATGTTGCAGCCCAGGCGAAGCTGCTGCAGCAAATCAAAGATTTTCAGATGAATATCACAGGCAGCAAGGACTATGATATGGCGCAGGTGACCGCAGGGGGAATGGATACTGGTGAGGTGACGGCGCAGTTTGCTTCTAAGCTCCAACAGGGCTTATATCTGGTAGGGGAGCTGTTGGATGTGGATGGCGCCTGCGGCGGTTATAATCTGACCTTTGCCTTTTTAAGCGGCATAATTTGTGGAGAGACGGTAGGGTAAAGATATATGATTGAAATCAGGCAGATAAAGCTTCCGGTGGGTCATACCGATGCCGACCTGAAGCGGGCAATTCAAAAGAGACTAAAGGACAGTTCCGGATTTACCTATGAAATCAGCAAAAGAGCCATTGATTCCCGAAAAAAAGATGAGTTGAAATATGTTTATCATGTTCTGGTATCGGTGAAGAATGAGGAAAAGCTGCTTGCAAGGCTAAAAAATGACAGGGATATTTCCCTTTATGCGCCGGTGGTATACCGGATGCCGGAGCCGGGACATATACCGCTTAAGCACCGTCCGGTTATCATCGGCGCCGGACCGGCAGGGCTGTTTTGCGGTTTGATGTTGGCAAGGGTGGGATATAGGCCATGGATCATAGAGCGGGGACGTGATGTGGACAGCCGGGCGGCGGATGTGGAGAATTTCTGGGAGACAGGGGTATTAAACCCCAACAGCAACGTGCAGTTTGGCGAGGGCGGCGCAGGCACTTTCTCCGATGGTAAGCTAAACACGCTGGTGAAGGATAAATTTGGCAGAAACCGGAAGGTACTGGAGCTGTTTGTGGAGCACGGTGCACCGAAGGAGATTTTGATTGAGAGTAAGCCCCATATTGGGACGGATAAGCTAAAACAGGTGATAAAAAGCATACGGGAGGAGTTTCTTCGTTTAGGCGGGAAAATCAGCTTTTCCACGGTGCTTAAGGATATCTCTGTTGCGCCGTCTGCTGACAATGAGGATGGATTTAGAAGCAGAGTATCCTCCATTACGATAGAAACGTCACAGGGGGAAACGAGAGAGATACCGGTACAGGTATTGGTGCTGGCTTTGGGACACAGCGCCAGGGATACCTTTGCCATGCTGGACAGGCGGGGGCTTCCCATGGAGCCGAAGGCATTTTCCATCGGGCTTCGGGTGGAGCATGACCGGGAGATGATTCAGCGTGCCCAGTATGGGGACAGCGAGGAGGCAATGAGGCTTCCGAGCGCCTCCTATAAGCTCACCTATCAGGCGCAGGACGGCAGGGGCGTATTTTCTTTTTGCATGTGCCCCGGCGGCTATGTGGTAAATGCCTCTTCGGAGCCTTCCATGCTGGCGGTGAATGGCATGAGCAACCATGACCGCATGGCAAAAAATTCCAACAGTGCAATCATCGTGACGGTCACCCCGGAGGATTTTGGCGGCAGCGGCGCTCTGGCGGGAGTGGAGTTTCAAAGAAAATGGGAGCGTGCCGCCTATGACTGCGGGGCAGGCAGGGTGCCGGTGCAATGCTTCGGGGATTTGTGTGCAGGCAGGGCGACTACTGCCTTTGGCAGTCTAACACCGAATATCAAAGGACAGTATCAGATGGCAGACCTAAACAATTGTTTACCTGATTATGTGATTCGTGATATAATAGAGGGAATTCATGCCTTTGATAAGAAGCTCCATGGATTTGCCAATGCGGACACCATTCTGGCAGGCATTGAGAGCAGAACTTCATCTCCTCTCCGGATTTTGCGAGGCGGGGACTTTGAAAGTGAGATTAGGGGGATTTACCCCTGCGGCGAGGGTGCGGGCTATGCCGGCGGTATTACCTCGGCCGCTATGGATGGAATCAAGGTGTTTGAAGCAATAGTAAAAAAATACAATTATTAATGGAAGCTTTTTTAGGGGTATTTCGCCATTTTTAAAAAGGATAAAAGAGATGAGGCAGGAATGAAGAACTATACGATGTTTTGCAGAATTTCCCTTATATTTTTTGCCGTAACACTGGTTACCGTGGTTATTTTGAACGTCAATATCTGGACATACTGGATAGGGCGCTATTTTGAAGCCTTGGAGGCTGCCAGGAAAAGCGGCACGCTGGGACATCCCACAGGGCTGGAGTTTGCTTTGCCGATTTTAGGCTCTGTCGGCGTTTCCGTTCTGGGTTTTCTTCCGTACCATTTTTTTGTGCTCATCAACATGAAAATATATAAGAAACAGCAGATAAAAAAGCGGTTTGTGACGGTGAGCTATTTCTTGTCGCTGCTGCCGGAGCTTTTGCTGGGGCTTGGTGTAATCGGGATATGGCTGGTATTAATGTATTTTAGTATCCGTCGGGTGTTTTCCTGATTAGAGGCTGCCGCATAGTGCGCCGCTATCTGTGCTTAATAAAAGAAAAGGGATATAAATTATGAAAGAAAACAGACAATACTTAAAGGATAAAAAACGAATTGTGGTGAAGCTCGGCACTTCCACTATTGTGCACCCTGAGACAGGGGGTGTAAATTATGTGAAGCTGGAAAAGCTGGTGCGGTTTGTATGTAACTTGAAAAACCAAGGCAAGGATGTGGTTTTAGTATCCTCTGGCGCGATTGCGGTGGGAGTAAAAACCATTGGGCTAGACAGGAAGCCAAAGACCACTTCGCTGAAACAGGCATGTGCCGCCATTGGGCAGGGGCAGCTCATGATGGTATACCAGAAGCTGTTTTCCGAGTATCATCAGTCTGCAGCGCAGGTGCTTTTAACTTACGATGTCATTACGAACCCTGAGCGCAGGAGCAATGCCATCAATACCTTTAATGAGCTTTTGCAGTTAGATACAATTCCTGTTGTAAATGAAAACGATACGGTGGCGACAGAAGAGATTGAGTTTGGCGATAACGATACAATGTCTGCGATTGTTGCCTCCTTAATCAAGGCGGATTTGCTTGTTTTGATGTCGGATATCGATGGGCTGTACACGGATGACCCGAATAGAAATCCGGATGCCCGTATGATTCCCCAGGTGGAGGAAATTACAGAGGAGCTGCTTCAAATGGGCAAGGAATCCTCTACGGTTTATGGCACCGGGGGCATGGCGACCAAGCTTTCCGCCGCCGCCATTGCTACGGATTCTGGTGCGGATATGGCGATTATCAATGGGGAGAATATTGAGAATCTGGATGCTCTGATAAACGGCGAAACGATAGGGACGCTGTTTCAGGCGCACAAGCAGAAAT
>CAMWOF010000257.1 GCA_947175805.1 uncultured Clostridiaceae bacterium | reverse complement strand
CTCCAGAATAATGCCCTGCTCTAAAAGCTGGTTTCTGATTTCGTCCGCCCTGGCAAAATTCTTTTCCTTCCTCGCCGCCTGACGCTCCGCAATCAACGCTTCCACGTCCGCATCAAGAATCTCCTCTTTTTTCTCCGTGATGATGCCAAGTACGTCAAGCAGCGTCTCCAGCTTTTCCAAAAATGCCCTGCGATATGTCTCCGCCGTCTCCTGATGAATATATGTGTTGGCATATTTTACCATCTCAAAAATAACAGAAATCGCGTCTGCCGTATTCAAATCATCATCCATTGCCGCCTCAAAGCGTTTTACATAGCCATCAAGAACCTCCATGCTCTCTGGTACATCCGGGGAATCCGAAGAAACAGACACATGCCCGCCATCCATGCTGTCGGCAGCGCCATCACCACCCACAGCCAAGTCCTGAAGCCTCCACACGCCGGTAAGAATCCTGTCCAGCCCATTTTTTGCCGCCTCTACCAAATCATCTGAAAAATTAAGAGGACTTCTGTAGTGGGCACTGAGCATAAAAAAGCGGATGACCTGCAGAGGATACTTCTCCCCAATCTCCCTGATTGTGAAAAAGTTCCCCAGGGACTTTGACATCTTTTCATTATTAATCTTCAAAAAGCCGTTATGCATCCAGTACCTTGCAA
Source organism: uncultured Clostridiaceae bacterium (assembly GCA_947175805.1). GTDB lineage: Bacteria > Bacillota > Clostridia > Lachnospirales > Lachnospiraceae > RGIG6919. Next base: position 3,319 of record CAMWOF010000257.1, on the reverse strand, counting down.
ACTCCGTCCCATTCGCCGCCTCGCTCTGGGCAATTTCATTTTCATGGTGCGGGAATATTAAATCCTCGCCGCCAGCATGGATGTCAATGACATCGCCAATATATTTTTTGGACATGACGGAACACTCTAAATGCCAGCCCGGTCTGCCTTCGCCCCACGGGGATTGCCAGCTCGGTTCTCCCTCTTTCTTTGGCTTCCACAGCACAAAATCCAAGGCGTCCTCCTTCTCCTTCTCGCCGGATACCAGAAGTTCCCGGTTCCCGCTTCTCAAATCATCAATATTCTTGTGGGACAGCTTGCCATAGTCGGCAAAGCTTCTGGTTCTGAAATAGACCGTGCCGTTCTTCTCATAGGCAAAGCCCTTTGCAATCAACGTCTCCACCATAGATATCATGTCTGGAATCTCCTCTGTTGCCTTGGGATGGGTTGTGGCAGGCATCACGTTTAAGCTCTCCATATCTGCCTTCGCCTCCTTAATGTAACGCTCGGAAATCTCCTTGGCGTCCACCCCCGCTTCATTGGCACGCTTGATAATCTTGTCGTCCACGTCCGTAAAATTGGACACATAATTCACCTCGCAGCCCCGATACATCAGATATCTGCGCAGTGTATCAAATACAATCATCGGTCTGGCATTTCCCATATGAATATAGTCATATACCGTGGGACCACACACATAAATGCCTACCTTGCCCTCATGAATCGGCTGAAATTCCTGCTTTGTTCTTGTCAACGTATTATATATCCTCATAATGATTCCCTTTCCGGCATAGTTTTTCATCTTTCATGATTCCAGTATACACTCACTCCGCCTTCGGACAGCCGCTGCAGCCCTCGCACTGCCCTGCCGCACTGTCTTCCACCGCATAACTGAAGGTGTCAAGTGTCTCTAACAGGCACACCGCCTGCGCGCTGATACCGAGCCCTTCTCCGGTAAAACCCATGCCCTCCTCTGTGGTTGCTTTAATATTAACACAATCCTCGCTGACATCAAGTATTTTTGCAATATTTTCTCTCATTTTAGGGATATAGGGCGCCATTTTGGGATGCTGGGCAATGATGGTGGCATCAATATTTCCCACAAAAAGCAGCTTCCGCTCAATCAACAGCTTCACCTCTCCTAAGAGAAGCATACTATCTGCCCCTTTGTATTTAGGGTCAGTATCCGGAAAATGCTGTCCGATGTCTCCCAGCGCTGCCGCCCCCAATATAGCATCCATCACCGCATGCAGCAGCACATCTGCATCCGAATGTCCTAAAAGCCCTTTCTCATAAGGAATCTCCACACCACCAAGAATCAGTTTCCTGTTCTCCACCAGCTTATGCACATCATAACCTATACCTATCCGCATTTGATTCTCCTCTCATTCTATCTTAATTTCAGACAATTGCGAAACTCGCATTTACACATTAATGGATTGTGCAATATGATAGTTTGATGCAGGGTCGCTTGCGCTTAGCTGCTGCTCGTAGCGGTATATAGGCTTGTAAAATACACAAGCCAAATACCGACGGCATCAGATATCCCTGCGAACAAACTATCATATTACACAATCAAATTGTATACATAGGCGAGTTTCGCAATCGCCTATATCTTAAGTTCACATTTCCACAAATATCATCCTTTATATGTTAGCGTCACTGCAAAAATCAAATCAAAAAAGGCTAAAAATGCCACAATGAATATAAGGCCATTTCTTGGATTGCTAATATTGCTCTCCACCGTCCCCCAAAGCCAGTCATATTTCTCGGAAAAGGAACGGGAAACCGCACCGTCTCTGATAATAAAATTCATAATGTCACCATTTTTTATACTATCTTGATTATCCTCGTCCATATGACATTGTTTTGTATACTCTTTGCCCTGATATGTATATATTATGTCAAAAGTAAACGAGTAATATGTCTCAGTAACTGTACGATTCTTCCCGTTGACACGCTTTGTTCTCGTCCTTGTTTTCTGTTCTGATGTTACATTAGAAGTCTCTCCCTGACACTGGGTATATTCATTTTGATGCTTTTTTACAAAACCCATCTGCTTTCCTGCCATAAAAACAACTGACAAAAACAACAAATTAGACAAAACCACCATCACAATGATTGCCTTGGGCGCCTTTTGCCTTGCTTTCGTTGAAGGTGCATTATCATTTGTCTCTTGCGGAAGCTGCCGTACACCGCCATTCGTACCGGTACGATAAGACTGCTCCCCGCTGATATTATAATTACCCGTACCGTCGCCAATGCTATAATTATCCGTACTGCTGCCAGTGTTATAATTATCCGTACCACCGCCAGTATTATAATTATCCATACTGCTGCCAATGTTATTATTGTCCGTACCTCCGTCTACTAAACCAAACCCACTGTTTCCTGAATTATCAACCACTTTCCCATCTGCATCCTTCAGACGGAAGGATGATTTTTTGCCGGATGTCTCATTCTCACTCATCATAGCCCCTCCTTAAATTACTGCTGTGCTGTATTATTTTATCACGAATCAAAGACTTCATACTTATCTAGTGTACTCTAAAAACAATGGATTTACAACTAAAACAAATGGATTTGATTTTTGCGGAATCGTTTTTTAATCATTTTACTGTTGTATATCCTGTCCAAAACTGCTATATTGTATAGAAATCAAAACAGCTAGAAAACGAGGTGTTGTATTATGGATAAGGCGGCTTTTTTAAGCGAACTGCAAAATGCGCTGGAGGGCGAAGTTTCCGAGATTGTTATTAATGATACGATGAATTATTATAATCAATATATTGTAAATGAGGTCAATGCAGGAAATACAGAGGAGGATGTCATAAAGCGCCTTGGCAGCGGAAATGTCATTGCCAAGACCATTATCGCCTCCGAGGAAGCAAAGAATAAGAACGACTCCCATGCCGGGTACAATGCTTACGGGGATGACCGCACCGGCAGAGATAACAAAGGACTGCACATGAGCATGGACAGCAGCGGCAATATGGATATTAAATATGGCAGTTTTCGCTTAAACAGTTGGTACGGTAAGCTTTTAGGACTGCTGATTGCCATACTGGTCATTGTGCTGATATTTATGGTGATTGCAGGATTATTTTCACTGCTCTGGACACTGTTTCCAATCTTTCTCATTGGTTTCTTGATTATTACGCTCATTAATTTCCTGGCAGGAAGATAGCTATTTTTTCTTTTATCAGAATATAGAAAATATTTGGCAAAAAAATGCTTGACATTTCATAGTCAGACATATATACTAACAGATGTGTCAAAACAGTGTGGGATCTTAGCTCAGCTGGGAGAGCATCTGCCTTACAAGCAGAGGGTCATAGGT
>CAMWOF010000256.1 GCA_947175805.1 uncultured Clostridiaceae bacterium | reverse complement strand
TGATGTGACAGCACAATAGGGAAAGACATCCGACATATAGCAGGGAGGGTAACGAGATGAGTAATATCATGTTTTTTAGTATACCGGCACACGGACACACGAATCCGACAATCCGGGTTGTAGCGGAGCTTGTGGAGAAAGGGCATAGGGTTCGCTACTATTCCTTTGAGGAATTTAGGGAAAAGATTGAAGGGGCAGGTGCAGAATTTGTAGACTGTGCACCCTATCAGCCACCGGCGCCGGAGGATTTGGACGAAAAGGTGGGAAAGGATTTTGCCTCGCTCATTGAGATGGTTGTGGATACCACGGTGAAGATGGACGGGATGATGGCGAAGGAGATTGAGGATTTTAAGCCGGACTGTATTGTGGCGGATTCCGTGTGCTTCTGGGGGAAACTCTTTGCACAGCGGTATCATATACCGTTTGTCTGTTCCACAACAACGATGGCGTTTAATAAGTATACGGCAAAGCTGATGAAGCAGGGCTTTTCGGAAATGATTACCATGTTGAAAGGCATGCACCGTATCAATGAGAAAATGGAGGTATTAAGGAACCATGGCTATCAGGTGGATAATTTTATCTCCATTATCCAGAATGACAATGAAACCAATACGGTTGTCTATACGACAAAAATGTTTCAGCCTATGGTGGAGACCTTCTCAGAGAAATACTGCTTTATCGGGCCTTCTATTTCTAAGGAGGCGGAGAGCTATTCTGTGGAGCAGGCTTTAGCGGAGAAAAAACAGATATATATTTCGCTGGGTACGGTGCTCAATAAAAACATAACATTCTATGAGGAATGTGTAGAGGCATTAAAGGATATGGACTGCAGGGTGATTATTTCTGCAGGGAAGGATACGGACATCAGCACAATGAAAAAGGTGCCGGAAAATTTTGATATTCAGCCCTATGTAAACCAGCTCCAGGTGCTTTCTGCCACAGATGTATTTATCACTCACTGCGGCATGAACAGCGTAAGTGAGAGCCTGTACATGGGTGTACCCATGGTGCTGTTTCCGCAACATTCTGAGGAGGCTGCGGTGGCGACCAGAGTGGAGCAGTTAAAGGCAGGCTTCCGGCTCAAAAAGGATAATGCAAAGCATATAAAAAAGGCAGTATCAGAGGTATTAGGGAATGCAGAGTATAAGGAAAATGCAAGGAAGCTGATGTGTGACTTCAGAAATTCGGGAGGAGCAAAGGAGGCTGCGGCATTTATAGAGAACGTGATGCAGCGTTAAGTGAAATATGAAAGCTATAGATAAAATCTGGTTTCCAAAGAGGATGATTCGATGTATAATAAACAGAGCAAAAATAAAACCATTGAATAAAATAGATAAACATACCAACAGGAGTTTAAAATATGGAATTATGGGATATTTACGATAAGGACAAGAAAAAAACCGGGCGCACCATGAAGCGGAACGACTGGTGTTTAAAGGATGGCGAGTACCACCTGACCGTGCTCGGTGTGGTTGCAAGACCGGACGGCAGATTCCTAATTACAAAACGGAAGCTGAATAAGGCATGGGCGCCGGGCTGGTGGGAGGTTTCCGGCGGCGCCTGCCAGGCGGGTGAGACATCCGAGCAGGCCGTAAAGCGGGAGGTGCTGGAGGAAACCGGGTTAGATGTTACCGGCTGGGACGGTGGATATCTCTTTACATATCACAGGGAGAATCCCGGCGAGGGGGACAATTATTTTGTGGATGTGTACCGCTTTGTCTCTGATTTTGACGTGTCAGAGGTGCATCCACAGCAGGAGGAGACAGACGGCTTTATGCTTGCGACCTTAGAGGAGATAGAGAAATTTGCAGCAGAGGGAATTTTTCTTCATTACGACAGTATTAAGCAGGCATTCCTGCTATAAATTTGTTTTTTCTGCGTTTTGCATACTATCGTCAATTTTTTGTGGATAATGATAAAAAAAGGTAGCCAAAAGGACGGAAATAATCTATAATGAAAACAAATTATGTTATTTTATTATCTGCTTTTATGCAGATAAATCGTGCGGACGATGTAGTGTACATACAAAAGGGGTTGGCACAAAGAGGAAAGGGGTACGCAGATGAAGATTCAAGATTTTTGTGACATGGAGAAGTTTGAGGAGATTATGAGAAACTGGGCACTGTGTACGGGCTTGGCTACAGTTGCAGTAGGTGCGGATGGTAAGTATATCAGCGAGTGTTACAATTTTACAGAGTTCTGTATTGATTTGACGAGAGGCAGTGCAGAGGGTTGCAGACGATGTGAAAAAAATGATCGTGAGGGCAAGGGTATTTATCCGTGCCATGCGGGGCTTATGGATTTTGGTATCGATATTACATTAGATGACGGAACCGTACTCGGCAGCGTGATTGGCGGGCAGGTGCTTCCAGACAATCCGAATGAGGAGAAGTTCCGTGCTACGGCCAGGGAGCTGGGAATTGATGAGAATCGTTACATAGAAGCCCTTCAGAAGGTTAATGTAAGGTCAAAGAAGGAGATTGAGGCGTCTGCAAACCTGTTGGGGGATGTTATTAATATGTATGTCCGCTCCTGCTATAATCAGAAGATGAACGAACAGTTGTTGTCTGACTTGCGGGAGGGTATCGCTACAGCGGCAGAGCAGATTGTTGTTGCGAACAATAACACAAAGCTGATTGAAGGCTATTCCAGCCGTCAGAAAATTCTTGCTTTGAATGCCAGCATTGAGGCCGCCAGGGCGGGAGAGTATGGACGAGGCTTTGCCGTGGTTGCCAATGAGGTGCAGAAGCTGGCTCAGGGAATGGCCTCTACCAGCCAGAATATTACCAAGGCATTGGGCAGTGTGACAGAGACAATTGAGAATCTTAACAAATAAGTGATATTGTGAATATCATAGGCATGGAGCCGGAGTTGCTTTTTGTAATTCCGGCTTTGCTTTTTATGGATGACAGAGAGGATTTGTCTTATGGGAAATAAAACGGAAGGAAGGTACAGTCATGTGGTTCACAGCTTTGCACCAGTATACAGGGAGGATTCCGAGATTCTGATTCTCGGCAGCCTGCCTTCTGTAAAATCCAGGGAACAGGGTTTTTATTACGGGCATCCGCAGAACCGATTCTGGCGGCTGCTTGCGGAGCTGCTCGGGTGCGGGATTCCGAAGACGATTGCAGAAAAAAAGGATATGATGTTAAGTCATGGGATTGCTGTTTATGATGTGGTTTTAGAATGCGATATTATTGGTTCCTCTGATAGCAGCATTAAAAATGTGGTGCCTGTGAATTTGAAGAAAATGCTTGATGGCAGCCGGATTACCCGGATTTATGCAAATGGAAGGCTGGCAGGAAAGCTGTACAGCTGTTATTTAGAGCCGCAGACAGGGATTCCGGCAACCGTGCTTCCCTCTACCAGTCCTGCGAATGCCGCCTATAATATGGAGCGTTTAAAGGATGCATGGCGGGTGATTGTCAGCGGTGTGGCGGAATAAAATAGCAAAAATAGCGCAACCGCTATAAAATACTTGCAATCCGCACTGGTATTTTATACAATAGATAAAATGTGAGAGAGTGTATATTTTATGCGGTTCTAGGGAAATGTCAGGCTCAGAAAGTGAGCCTGACCATACGTCGCCGACATTAGAAATTGCTACGCAATGGTCGGCTCCTAAGAAGCATTCGACATATTCTGGGAGGATTTAAAATGAGTGGACAAAAAAAGAGAGGCAATTTTACGGGAACAATAGGTTTTGTTATGGCAGCTGCGGGCAGTGCAGTGGGACTGGGGAATATATGGCGTTTTCCGTATCTTGCCGCCAAGGATAACGGCGGGGTGTTTATTTTCTGTTATATTATTTTGGCATTGACCTTTGGCTTTACGCTTTTGACAACGGAAATTGCCATCGGCAGAAAGACGGCGCAAAGCCCGCTGACGGCGTATGAGGTGATTCGTCCGGGCTGGAAAGGGTTAGGTGTGCTTGCATGTCTGGTGCCTACCATTATTTTGCCATACTATTGCGCTATCGGTGGATGGGTAATCAAATATCTGCTGGCATTTGTCTGCG
>CAMWOF010000255.1 GCA_947175805.1 uncultured Clostridiaceae bacterium | reverse complement strand
ATATGAAACTTCAGGCTCAATTATTTCAGAAACAGAAATCGCTTCCGGAGATTTTGGCACAAAGATTGTGATTCCTTTTTTATTTTGAGAATACATATATCCGGTTTCCTCGACCACTTTATAAATTTGTTGCAAATATATCTGATATGGTGCATTAAAGCTCAAATTTCCCATCGGATTCATGGGATTTAAATAAATCAACATATTATATGTATACTCACAAAATCGAATCAAATAATTCAAATCAAAATCACTCGGATTTCTATCAAAATGAATGTTATAAAAATCTTCGAAATCATCTAATGTAAGACATGTCCCACGAAAAGGTATGCTAATAAAATTCATCTGGCAATACTCATATAAAGACAAATTATTACCAAAACCATCAAATGTCCTTTGACGATAAAAACCGGAATAAAGTCTTTCATATTCTCGTTCAATACTAATTTCAGCATCTTCTAAGATTTGTGCAAGATTTCTTCGCTCCATAATTATACCTCCAATTCTCCTGCCATCAAAAAGGGCAATAACTTATCCTTTACTTGAATATTTCTTTTTATTATCTCATTACAATTTTTTATTTTAGCAAAAACAGGCTCTATAACACTTTCAAAAGATGTAATCAGCTCACTTGGTGCCACTAACATTTCCATCGCATTTATATCCTTTGCATAAACATGTGGCTGAGCTGCTCCTTTCTGGAGATTATTGATTCTAGTTTTGCTATTTTTCAAAAAACAATATAGATAATATATATGATTTGTATTATTCTTATCCACATATGAGCAATCAGATGCCCATACTCTCTCATGGTACATTCTAACAAAACCAGCATTAGCCCCCGAAGCACTAATTGTTATTACTGGTGCTTCTGTATTTGAAATATTATTGTAATAAGCTGGTTCTTTTCCCCCTGCTACAACAGCAACATTTCCTCCCACAGTATCAGCCTTTGTGATAGTTTTTCCTCGTATAAATTTCCCAACCATATCTAATTGTGTATTACTCCATCCCTCTGGTACACCATCAACAATTTCTACATCCTCATATCCCGGAAAATGTAAATCCACAAACCATTCTTTATACAATCGCTGAGCCATTTCCTCTAACAATTTGATTTGTTTCTTGTTATTCTCAATCAAATCATCATAAGCAGACAATACGTCTACAATATGATGTTGTATATTTAAATCAGGAATTTTTATGGGTATATTTTCCAAAATACTTGTATTCAAATTTAACATAGTGGAACCAACTGCATGGTTTTTAATCCACCCTATTACTTCTGCCAATTGCAGTTCATAAAACACAAATCTGGCATCTGCCTTATTAACATCTATTGTCACACAAAGGCAACCTGTCCCACACAACCACCCCGCTTCCTTCTCATAAACAAAGGCACAACATCCCACATTACCTCTGCGAGAATAAATTATGTCTCCAGCCTTAGTTTTATATCGTCTTAACCTTTCAACATGTGATTCTTCAACTCTTGCTATTGAATCTTCAACAATTCTACCATATAACAAATCCTTAGGCATAATGACAGGAATTCCCATCTCTGAATAATCTGATTGATGAAGTTGAGAACCGAAAGGTCCCGTTTGAATACTAATAGAAATATCCCCTAATGTAACTTTCTCCCAACTCATAACCCCATCTCCTTCAAATTCTTTGAAATGGTATTCATCAAATCATTGGATTCTGCCTGTAATTCCACTAACTCTTTATGTATCTCTTTCATTCTTTCCTCAAAATCAACTCCATCATTCTCTGCTAGTGCCACTCCAACATATGCCCCCGGTGTTAATGACCAGCCCTTTTCCTCAATTTCAGATATAGAAGCCACCTTGCACAGTCCCGGCACATCCTGATATTCTCCATCGCCAAACTTCTCATAAAGCCATTCCGCCTCTTTTGCAACAGTAATGATTTCTTCCAGCCTTGCCACTTCTTCATCCCAGGCAGACTGAATCTTCTTTTTCTCTTTTCGTTCAGCCCTCTCCACTTCTTGCTTGGCTATTGTTCTTTGCTGTTTTAAGAAACTTTTCAAATCAGACACTGTTTTTGCAAAATCATAACCATCTTGCATCACCATCCTTACTTCATCATCCTGCGCCTCATTCGCATACTGATGCAATGTCTGACAATACTCATTTAACAATGCCTCATATTTATCCTTTTCTCCACGATATAACCATACAATGGCATTCATATTTTTTAGCTGCCACTCGCTCCACTCATTCAGTGTACGATCTACAACCGTATAATAATTTCTAGAATCAATAAAAAGCACCTTATCTCTTAATTCGTCAGTTTTTCCTTTATCAAAAAACCATAGAGAACAAGGCAGACTTTTCGTATAAAAGAAATTATTTGCCACACTAATCATGCAATCCACATGTCCTGTTTTAATCAAACTTTCCCGAATATCTTTATCCTTCCCCTGACTGTCGGTTGCCGATGATGCCATAACAAAACCAGCTCGCCCTGTTTCATTCAAATAGGAATAAAAATAGGATATCCAGAGATAATTGGCATTCCCAACTTCTTTTGATTTATTGACCGATGGCAGTCCAAAAGGTAGCCTGCCTGCACTTTGTGTTGATTCTGATTTTACTTTATCTACATTAAAAGGAGGATTTGCCATAATATAATCACAGCATCCCTCCAGATTATGTGCATCGTGATAAAAAGTGTTTGCTTCATCACCAGATTTGATAACACCAGTTAAACCATGCACTGCCATATTCATCAGGCAAAGTTTTGCATTATACTCCACTTTTTCCTGTCCATAAAACGTCATCGTATTATTTGCCACCATCCCTGCAGCATTGACAAAATCCCCAGTCTGCACAAACATACCACCAGAGCCACAAGCAGGATCAAGTAAGATTCCCTGCTTTGGCTCTAATATATTTACAATCATCTTAACCAAAGATTTTGGTGTAAAGAAAACCCCGTCATCTGATGCAATATTCTTAGCAAATTTATTTAAAAAATATTCATAGATACGTCCAATCACATCGCCTCCAACATCATCTAACGCATCATTATTAAATATGCGAATTAACTCTGACAAAAGCTCATTCGAAAACATCGTATATTCTTTGGGTAACACCCCCACCAATTGTTCGCTCTGTGCTTCAATTAATTCCATGGCATTATTCACAACCTCACCAAGGCTTGTCATCGTATGTCCCTGCGTGTCCGATAATTTTTGTGACACTATATCCGTCGGCAAATTTACAAGCCATGTATACTGTGCCTGTTCTGGAAGATATAAGGCACTCTTTTCATTAAAATCACTTGCCTCTACTGGCATGACACGACCATTCCTGCTAGGTCGGTTTTTTAATATTTCCTGTTCAACCAATTTATATCTGCTATAAGCGTATCTTAAGAAGATTAATCCAAGTACCGGCATACAATACTGATTTGATGTCAATTTTGAACCCGCACGCAGCAAGTCAGCTGATTCCCATAGATTCACTTCCAATTTTCTTATGTTTATCATCAAAAACTTCCTCCAATTGCTATAAATAAACCTATTATGAATTATACACTACAAAACTTTTGATAACAATCCAATAATTTAAGTTACCACACATCTTAACCACTTATTATAACATAATAGTTTAATTGCATTTACCAAACAATGAAGTAACGGATTCTCTATTGGAAAGAGTCTATAATATGAAGGAGAAATCCCTCTGTATAAAAAAAGGCAGGTATCATGGATACCCGCCCAAAATCCAGTATTTATCAAACAATTAGAGTCATTTTAGAGTCAAACACCATAAAGCAACTTCTTTGTTATAAAATCAAAAGACCAAACTTTAATTGAGTGCGTTCTTTGTCCTTCTCTTTATCATAGCAAAGGCTATTAACGTAACAATAATGTATCCAATAAGAGCAATAACTGATGCTTCAATTCCAAACTCGCCTCCTGTTATTGCAAAGGATTTTGAATCTAAAACATAGGTCATAACTGAATACTCATTTGCTTTTTCGCTAATGCCAAGACCTCC
>CAMWOF010000254.1 GCA_947175805.1 uncultured Clostridiaceae bacterium | reverse complement strand
TCTTTATCGTTACCGTAAAGGTATCCGCTTCCGATACACCGGACATGTCCTGCTTTGGCCGAAACAACAGTGTTCGCTCAGGAACCGACTCTTGCGGAGCAAGCTCTGATGCCGGAGACGTCTGGTCAGGTTCGCTCTCCGAGCCTGACGTTTCCGTTTCCTCAGAAGCCGGCTCTTGCGAAGTGATCTCTGATGCTGGCGACGTCTGGTCAGAATTATTCTCCACAGAGATTAACTCCATCTCATATTCTGCCACACCGGAAACCGCCACAAAGACATCTCCTATTTGAAAGTCATAATCATCCTTTACCACCGCTTCATAATATTCGGATCCACAAGTCTGCGACACTAGAGATGTATTTGCCAGTACATAGCCAAAATTCAGATTCTCATCCATAAAGCTAATTGTGCCGTCCTCCTCTGCAGTAATGCTGAACCCCTTAAGCTTCTCCTTCTCCTCGGCAATCCGCACCTTCAAAAGCTCCATTTCCCGTTTTAAATCCTTTATGGACACGGTGTACTCCGACTGCTCGGATTTTATAGCCTCCTCGTCGGCAGCATCGTCATCTGCCTTCTCCTCCAACGCCTGCATCCGCTGATAATGCTCCAGCAAAAGCTTATCATCAGAAAGCTGCTTCTCATAACCCTTTATCGTTTCCTCGATGTCTCCGGATTTAAAGGATATGAGCACATCTCCCTTTTTGACCTTGTCACCCACGTTCACATGTATCTTCTCCAGCTCCAGATTATCACTTTCCACATTATAGGATATCCGTCTAAATTCATCCACCCGTACCGAAAACTCCAGCTTTGGCTCTAAATCTCCCTTTCCCACCTCTACGGTTTTGTACTCCATCTTCTGGTAAAGCGGTATGTTAATCTGCGCCTTTTCCTGCACGGAGGGTCGTCCGCAGCCGGTTATGCCCACTGCAATCAAAAACAGCAGGGTAAACAAAAGGAAAAATGCCCCCATCCTTTTTAATACGCTCCTTCGTTTCATGCTTATACTCCTCTCTGTCGGATACTCCCTAGTCGCCGACCAATCATCATTTTTCTATTTTAATTTACACTTCTCTTTAAACATTTTTCTTGCTTTTTTACCTTTACAGGTATCATCATATCACAGAAATGTATCTGAAATGTATCAAAAATAGAAAAAGCAGAAACAAACTGCTGCTGCAATTTGTTTCTGCCATATTCTGCCTGTACAGTGTCAGTAAATCCATCCTGCTGCATTTTTCATGAACAGGAAATTACTCCTCGGTACCGTCCCAGGTATCCTCAATATACCATGGAAGCCTGTTGACACACATATTAAATTTTTCCAAATCCTCCTCGTGTATCATATCCCCACTGTGGTATACAATATAAATCTGAACCAGCTCCAGAGTTGACCATGCGCTGACTTTTTTGTCTACGCTGTTTTCGTCAGCGCTGAAGGACTGCCAGGCATCCATGCCGTCCATAAAATCATCATACATGAGTTCTTTATCCGGCAGGGTCACTTTATATTTTTCATTTACAATATCAAAGCCCAGATCATGAATAAAATCCTCATAAATATATGTGCCTGCATACCTGTCGTTTTCCGCCACAATCCGTACAACCATGGAACCCTCGGGAATACTTGTATCGTTTGAAATCAGGCCACAACGCTTTGCCTCTTCGTATTCACACCAGCAGAGGGAACAACTCAAATCCCCCATGCTTCCATTCTCACCGAACTGGTTTTCAAAAAAGCTTTCATTTAACACCTGCGCATCCACCTGCCCCGGTGTAATCACCCTATCGCTGACAATCACCTTCTGTTTTGCCAAGTCCTCCTCCAAAATGCTGGTTTCTATCTTCGACTGCTCCACAACGTCCATCTCCGAATACCAGTCTTCGTCTTCCATCTCTATCTCGACATTTGGCACAAAACCTATAAATGTAACCATCATAACCAAACCATAAACCGCAACAGCCTGTACAATTTTCAACACCTTTGAGTCCTGCGGCCAGCTCCGCATGGAAAGCACAACGCCGTAGGATAGCAGCAAAAATATAAGAGCAGCGCCGAAAATGCGGAGCAATGACTGTCCGGATACCAAATAATTGACTGCCTTTGTAACTGCCCGAAGCATCCCATATGCAATATTATATGTGCCCGTAAACAGAGACGCTGTCACAAACAGCACTACGGCTCCAATCACAGCAATGGTAACTGTCGCTCCAAGCCTTGTGCTCAGTACTACAAAAAATACAAAGCTTTGATACAGCAAAAAGAAAACCGCCAGTAAAAATACCATCCGCCGGGCAAATACGTTGAAATCAAACAGTACCTTTCCAACGCCTATAATACCCCTGGATGCCAGAAGCTTCACCACGCCCACATTTACCAAATGCACAAGAGATATTGACGCAAGGGCAAAAAGAAGGATACTGACATCGTATAATATTTTGCTGATAAACCGGTTTCTCACAGTACCCGGCAGCATCGTAATCGCAGGATTTGTCACCGCCGCCATCCCCATGATAAAGCTATATATCATAGCCGCCATAACCGCGCCGCTGTATAGGTCAGGTATTCCTGTTACATAATCCAGAGCTTCCTCCCCTGTCATGGGCACAAAAATATAAAGTACAATGCCTAGGATACAAAACAGCACCGCTGCCCCTGCTATCATCATTAATCCGGCCTTTGCCTGCTCCCACTGTACCCGATAAAGCTTGCATATATTCTGCCAGTTCGCTTTTGCCCGGCTCATCCCGCCCGGTTCTTTGCCGCCTGCTGACATTCCTGTATTCTGTTCCTGATTTTGCATTTGATTTACTTCCACAGACATTCTAAGTCACCTCCTGCTCTGTTTGATGTGAGATAAACACATACATCCTCCGGCTGTACCCTGCTGACGGTCAAGCCTGAAGCCTCCGCCTCCCTTGCAAGGCTGCTGTCCACCGAGCCTCTGCCAATCAAAAAGCTGGAAAGCTCTCCCCGGCTCTGATGCAGCACCTCCGGCCTGTCTGAAAAGGCGGAAATGCTTTCACTGTCGCCATCGGCACGGAACAACAGCTCCCTGACTGCATCCATTTCCTCGTAAAACACCACCTGCCCCTGATCTATCAAAATCATCTCTGACAGCACACCCTCTAACTCAGAGAGATTATGGCTGGAGATAATAAAGGTCCGTGGGTACTCCATGTAGTCGCGAAGCAGCACCTCATAGGCGAGTTTTCGCTTCTCAATGTCAATACCGATAAACGGTTCGTCAAGCATCGTCACCTTCGCCCTCGTGGCAAGGGCGCAGACAAAATGTACAATGCTTTTCATGCCTTGGGACAACGCGCTGATTTTTTTCTTCTCGGGTATCTTGAAAATGTCCAGCAGCTTCCGGGCAAATTCTAAATCAAAGTGCGGATAACTGATGTGGTAACATTTTAGCACCACATTTACCGGGTAGCCCTCTAATGGCAGAGCGTGCATGGAGTAAATGACCTCCTCCTTAATACGGATATCCCCCACGCCATCACCACCAAGAATCTCAATAGTTCCCTCCGTGATATCTAAAGCTCCTGAGCAGAGCTTGAAAAATGTCGTTTTTCCACTTCCATTGGCGCCAATCAGACCAATAATCTGATTCTCATGCAGCTCCAAGTTCAGACCCTGCAGCACCGGTCTCTGTTTCGCCCTATATCGTTTCACTAAATTTTTTGTCACAATCGCATAGGATTCCATAGCTTCCTCTCTCCTTTTCCATATAATTTAAGCTATTGCGTAACCATTCCAAATACCAGTGATGCTACCGCTCCTCAAAGCTGCGCTTCAGGCGCTCCACCAGTTCATCCTTTCCGATGCCCAGTTTGCACGCCTCGCTGACCAGCATATTTAACATTTCATTTAAGGTTTCCTCTACCTTACGCTCTTTTATCATATCCACTGCCCCTTTCTTCACCGTCATCGCCTGCCCGCGTACCTTGTCCAGCACGCCACGTTCCACTAGAGGCCGAATCGCATTTGCCGCCGGAGCGGGAGTGATATTCAGCTCCTTGGGAAT
>CAMWOF010000253.1 GCA_947175805.1 uncultured Clostridiaceae bacterium | reverse complement strand
CCAAAGCGCAGTAAGCTAATTCCGTTAAGCGGGTTTAAACGCATTTTTTCTATGCGTTCCCTGGTAAATCTGATTGTGTCGATTGTAAAGATTGTTCTGATTTCCTATGTTGCATATACTACCGTTGCGGACCAGATAGGAATCATTTATAATGCATACGATATGTCGATTGCGTCCTGTCTTGTGTTTTTGTTTGACATTGTCATGGATATGGGAATTAAAATCAGCATAGTTATGCTGTTTGTCGGGGCTGCGGATTTTATGTACCAGCGTTGGAAGCACAATAAAGATATTAAGATGACCAAGCAGGAGGTCAAGGATGAGTATAAGAATACAGAGGGTGACCCGAAGGTCAAGGGACAGCAGAAGCAGCGCATGATGCAGGCGTCCCAGCGGCGGATGATGCAGAGTATCCCGGAGGCGGATGTGGTCATTACAAACCCGACACATTTTGCAGTTGCATTGAAATATGATGCCAATGTCTCGTCGGCGCCGGTAGTTACTGCAA
Source organism: uncultured Clostridiaceae bacterium (assembly GCA_947175805.1). GTDB lineage: Bacteria > Bacillota > Clostridia > Lachnospirales > Lachnospiraceae > RGIG6919. The sequence goes on along the minus strand of CAMWOF010000253.1, from coordinate 3,576 downwards.
AAGGCGCTGATTTTCTGGCGTATAAGATTAAGGATATTGCTAGGGAGAATCATGTTGAGATTGTAGAAAATAAGCCGTTGGCTCGGATGCTGTATTACAATGTGGATTTGGGAAGAGAGATTCCGCCGGAGCTTTACCAGATGGTGGCAGATGTGCTGGCTTACGTATACAGCTTAAGAGATCAGGCGGGCTGAAAAAACAGCTCAGATAGCAGAGGAAGGAACCTGGGCAGGCTGCCTGCTCCGGTTAGTATATAGAGAAGAATAGAAATGGATAAGAAAGGAGGGTACATATGAAGGGAATGGATGTGGTTGTTGGTATATATCTTATGATTGCCGTCGTTTTCTTTATTGTGCCGATTCCTTCCGCACTTTTGGATGTATTTATTACCATGAATCTGATTATCGCCATGATAATTTTGTTTACATCCCTATATGCAAAGGAGACGCTGGAAATGTCCAGCTTTCCGACAATACTGTTGTTTACCACGATATTCCGCATTTCGTTGAATATATCCTCTACCAGATTGATATTGCTTAACGGTAATCCTGGAATGGTTGTGCAGGCTTTCGGCAGCTTTGTGGGCGGCGGCAGCCTTGTTGTAGGCGGTATTATTTTTGTGGTACTGGTTATTGTGCAGATGCTGGTTATCAATAAGGGTTCTGAGCGTGTATCTGAGGTTACCGCCAGATTTACGCTGGATGCCATGCCTGGTAAACAGATGGCGATTGATGCGGATTTGAATACCGGAGCCATTACCGATGCGGAGGCAAAAATCAGGCGTGAAAAAATTCAGGAGGAATCCGCATTTTTCGGCTCTATGGACGGTGCTACCAAGTATGTTAAGGGAGATGCCGTTGCCGGTCTGATTATCACGCTGATTAACCTTGTGGGCGGGATTGTCACCGGTGTTACTATGCAGGGGCTTACCATGTCGGAGGCGCTTAATACCTATACGATTCTGACCATCGGTGACGGACTGGTTTCCCAGATTCCGTCCATGCTGATTTCATTGGCTACCGGTATTATCGTTACCAAGGCATCAAAATCAGAAAATATTGGCAGCATTATGGTGGGACAGCTCTTCCATATACCGAAGGTTATGTATATGGTGGGTGTTGTGATGATTCTTCTTGGTTTGATTCCGGCATTTCCGACCTTGGTGTATTTAGGCTTTGGACTGGTGATGATTGTACTGGGCAGAGTCCTTTCCGCAGAGGTAGAGACCGGCGCCATCGAGCAGGAGGTGCAGGAGGAGGAAATTCAGGCGGATGAAATCAGACGGCATGAGAATGTCAATTCCCTGTTACAGGTGGATCCGATTGAACTGGAATTCGGTTACGGCATTATCCCGCTGGCGGATGTGAACCAGGGCGGCGATTTGCTTGACCGGGTGGTTATGATACGAAGGCAGATTGCCCTGGAGCTTGGTGCAGTTGTTCCGATTATCCGTCTCCGTGATAATATCCAATTGAACCCGAACCAGTATATTATCAAGATAAAAGGTATCCAGGTCAGCGAGGGTGAAATTCTGTTTGACCATTACATGGCGATGAATCCGGGCTATGTAGAGGAGGAGATTACGGGTATTCCAACCTTTGAGCCATCCTTCCATCTGCCGGCGCTTTGGATTACAGAGGGACAGCGGGAACGCGCTGAGTCCTTCGGTTATACGGTGGTGGACCCACCGTCCATTATCGCTACCCATTTGACGGAGATTATCAAGGTACACTTAGATGAGCTGTTGACCAGACAGGATGTACAGAACCTAATTGACAATATCAAAGAGGCAAATTCTACGTTGGTGGAGGATTTGGTGCCGAAGCAGCTCGGTGTGGGCGAAATTCAGAAGGTGCTGCAGAATCTGCTGAAAGAGGGTATCTCTATCCGGGATTTGGTGACTATTTTCGAGACCTTGGCGGATTATGCGCCGACAACCAGAGACACGGATGTTTTGACGGAGTATGCAAGACAGGGATTAAAGCGTGCGATTTCCAGCCGGTATTTTTCAGGTAATGAGATGACCAGTGTTGTCACTTTAGACCCTCAAATTGAGCAGAATATTATGAATTCTGTGAAACAGACGGAGCAGGGAGCGTATATATCCTTAGACCCTGAGGTGACAAAAAAGATTATATCGGCTACGGAACACGAGCTTTCCAAGCTGGAAAATGCCGGGAAAATGCCGATTGTGGTAACTTCGCCGATTGTCAGAATGTATTACAAAAAACTGACTGGAGATTATATAAAGGATTTGATTGTAATATCTTATAATGAGATAGATTCTAATATTGAATTACAGTCAGTTGGGATGGTGACGATAAATGATAATTAAGAAATACACAGCAGAGACAGAAGAAGAAGCAATCATGATGGCAAAGGAGGAGCTGGGAAGCAATGCCATTGTCATGAATATGAAAAAGATTAAGCCGAGGGGGTTTCGGCGCTTTTTCCAGAAGCCGTCAGTAGAAATTACGGCGGCAGTGGATGACCCGGCAGTCGCACAGGCATCGAAGCCGAAAGTGGTAAAGCCGGAGCCTAAGGAGGAGAAAAGCACGGATACCAGCGCTATTGAGAAACGGCTGGATAATCTTGCCATGCTTTTAGAGCAGAAGGTTGCAAATGAAGCAAAGCAGAATAAGATTGTCTCTGATGTGGCTGAGCTGGCGAGAAGCAGCGCCGGCGCAGAGTCTGAGAAAGCGGAGGAACCCGAGGTTGATGAGGCAACCAAGGCAAGAGACCGATTTATTGAACTCGCCTATAATCAGCTGCATAACAACGAAGTCAATGAAAATTATGCCAAGACCATTACGGAGGAATTAAAGTCCAAGGATTCTAAGACACCGTTGGATGAGATGCTGGGCTTTGTGTACCAGAAGCTGGTATTGAAGCTGGGAGAGATTCATACAATAGACACACTGGAGGATAAGACAAAATTTTTGTTTTTTATTGGTCCTACCGGTGTGGGTAAGACAACCACCATTGCGAAGCTGGCTGCCACGTATAAGCTGGAAAAGGATATGAAGGTAGCGCTTTTGACGGCGGATACATACCGGATTGCGGCGGAGGAGCAATTAAAGACCTATGCAGGAATTATGGATCTTCCGATTGATATTATCTATACTGCGGATGATTTAAAAGAAAAAATGGATTCCTACAAGGAATACAATCTTGTATTTGTTGATACAGTAGGACATTCCTACAAAAATCAAGAGCAGCGCGAGGAGATACAGGCACTTTTGGATTGCATCCCGATTGAGCAGAGGGATGTTTTTCTGGTGCTCAGCGCTACGACAAAATACAATGATTTGCTCCGCATAACAAAAACTTATGAGACAATGACAAAGTACAGCATGATTTTTACCAAATTAGACGAGACAGGTGCCTACGGGAATATTCTCAATCTTAAACTGGCGACTGGCGCGATGCTTTCCTATGTTGCATGGGGGCAGAATGTACCGGATGATATCGGTGAACTGAATGCGCAGAAAATTGCGAGACAGCTGTTAGGGGGTTGTGACTAATGGATCAGGCATCGAATTTAAGGGCACAAATGCAGAGACAGGACGGTTACAG
>CAMWOF010000252.1 GCA_947175805.1 uncultured Clostridiaceae bacterium | reverse complement strand
ATACAGATGAAGACAATTTTTATAATCCATCCGTAATTACAGAACGCATACTGTCGAAGTTAGATTTTACAGCACAGAAAAAAGAAAAGTATATAAAATATGCGGAAGACAACATACTGCTGAAGAATGAAATTAAAAAAATATATGCCCATTTTTCTGTTTTTCAGAATCTAGTGACAAGACATAAAACAGAATGGGCGCATAAAAAGTACTCGCAAAAGGATGTGGAGAGAATGCTGAGAATAAAAAGAACCTACTATGGCAAAGAAGTAATGGAGGCGGTTGATTATTACAATGACTATTATGAAAAATACAGTTGGTATGACAAGAAACTGTTTGAGGATATAGAAGATGACATACTATATTTCTGTCATCCTACAATACTCATACATTTTCTGTTCAGCGAGCTTACAAATAAATACATACTGAAAATACAATCGCTTTCATCAAAAACGGCCGTAGAGCAGTATGATATTATGAGCGGAATTGTGAATGACAGCACCCTTTCTGACAGGGAGCGAGGAATTCTTGCGGCGGAACTGAGAAAAAAACGAAATGCGATGAAACTTGATGAATTGTTTGATAAGTCCGATTCAGAAAAATATAATTTTATGAACGAGGATCTGAGAGACTTTTTGAATTTGAAAGAAGACGGAACAATGGAGTATGAAGATACTGATTTAACAAAAGAAAACGGATGGGAAGAAATGTGTAGTTTTGGAGCAGCATACCACCAAACTACGGCAGGAAAGGAATTAAATAAAAAATATGTAAACAATGATGGAAGGGAAGTTGTTCTTTCTGCTAAGGGGAAAGTTATAATAGAGTATCCCGACAAAGGAACATATAATTATGGAGGATCCAAAGTGTGGGATGAAGGTCACGTAGAATATGATATAAAACCATTCGATGCAAAGATGAAGAATGATGGCATAAATACAAAGAAGAGATTCTTTTAAAACATATGGAGATTTTATGGCAGGTATTGGTGCGGGATGGCTATATCCGAAAGTTGTATATTCATTCAGATTTTATAATAAAGATATAAAAGTAGGCTACAATAGTCTTTTTAAAGAGCCATGGAGAGGGATAGAAATAAGTTTTTTTATGCATCAACCAGGAAACAGTTTCAAGTATTATTTCTCCATAGTTCTTTTTACAAAGATGCCATATCGAAAGCTTCATGTGAAAGAATTTTCATATAGTTTTGACAATACGAAAGGAATGTTTCTTGAGGATGCAGACTTTCAACTTCCAGCAAGGATTGTATCCGTTACCGAGATGTCTCAAGATGAACTAGAATGGATAAACAAGGGAGATTACTATTGGATAAATGATTATAGTATCAAACCTTTAGATAAAAAAAAGGACTGGCCAAAACCAAATTTTGGGAAAATTTTTAAGGGAAAGAAACTTGGAGAAACTTTCCCTTTTGTACTTAGATATGTGTACAATTTTGACAATGAAGAAGAAAAGGTTGTGGAAATCAAATATATTGTAAAGTGTCTTCAAGGAAAATTCATTCCATTTTGGATGGGATGGTAGGCGGCGATGGAACAATTCATCGCAATGTAGTATTTATTGTATTGTGATAATAAAGTGTCTTTTAGTTAGGAAGCAGAATGAAAATACATTCGGTCATCGAAGGCACTCGGGTGAACGGACCGGGATTCCGATTCGGGGTGTGGGTGCAGGGATGCCTGCGGAACTGCCCGGGGTGTTTCAACGCGGAGGTGTGCCGCATGGACGGCGGGCGCGATGTTCCTGTAAGCGAGCTTGTCCGCCTCGCGCTTCGGCAGCAGTATGACGGCATATCGGTATCCGGCGGAGAGCCGTTCTATCAGGACGATGAACTCTCGCGGCTGCTCGATGAATGTCGGAGGCATGGATTAAACACGCTCGTATATACCGGGTACACGTATGAGGAGCTCTCCGCCGCAGGAAAACATGCGTTGCGGTATTGCGACTATCTGATTGACGGGGAATACCGGCGGGAAATCCCGAGCCGATGCCGATGGGCGGGATCAGGAAACCAGCGCTTCTTGCGGCTTCAGGACGGAAAGCTCGCCGCCGACCTGACAGCCCTTCAGGACCATTCCACGGACGGCGAAATCATCATCGGTACGGACGGCACGATAACCCTTACGGGATTCGTGGAGATATAGTATTGAAATTTTTTCATCAGTATGAATTAAGCATTAATTAAAGGTGCTTGACTAGTATCTCCTGTTCGGAGATGCTGTAAGTCGTGAAATATCAAAGGATTGGCACACAGAAAAGGAACAAAATCTTTTTATTCTTCAGCGAGGACATAACGGCGAGCGTGGAGCGGCGGGAAAAACGTCGGTGTTCGGGCTTCTCAAGCGTGGCGAGATGGTCTACGTGCGTGTCTTGGAGAACTGCTCGCGGGAGAGCTTAATGCCGATAATACAAGGACTTACGCTGTCCGGCGGCGCGATGATATACACCGATGGCTGGAAGGTTTACGACGGATTGATTCTCAATGGCTACGAGCACCACCGAGTGTTTCATCATAAGAACGAGTTCGCGCACGGCAAGAGCCACGTCAATGGGATCGAGAACTTCTGGAACTTTGCGAAAGGACGCTCGCCAAATTCAACGGTTGCGATTCCGACAAACTTGTGCTACACTTGAAGGAGTGCGAGTGGCGGTACAACCACAGGCACGAGGATTTGCTTGTCCTGATTAAAAAGTTGTTCCGCTTTGTAAATTTTTCTAAAAGATGCTAGTCAAGCATTAATTAAAATAATAAAGTTAAGGAGATATTAATGTATCGGATTAAAATAGAAAACTGCAATAATATTGCAGACGGAGAATTAGATATTGAGAGTGGAAAACTCAATATTCTTTATGGAATAAATGGTACTGGAAAAACAACTATTGCAAAAGCGATAGAGTTTTCAAAAGAACCACAAAAAATTGAAGGGTTACAGTCTTTTTTTACAGAAAATCCGGCATCTGTTTCAATCAGTCCTGAAGTTGGAAAGATATTGGTGTTTAATGAAGATTTTGTCAGAGATATTGTCTTTAAAGAAGATGAAGTAATACAGAATTCGTTTGAAGTGTTTTTAAAAACGCCTGATTATTCTCAGAAAAAGGCTCAGCTTGATCAACATCTTCAATCTTTGCATAATACTATGAAGCAGGATGAAGAAATACAGGAATTGCAGAGATTATTGGCCCAGATTGCAGGAAAATTCAAACGTAATGCCAATGGAAAACTTAGTAAAACAGGTGTATATAAAAGCGTATTGTCTAAAAGCAATTTGTATAATATACCAAAGGAATTAGATAGCTACAGAACATTTATTACAAATACAGAAATCAATATTCCGTGGATAGACTGGAAGTCTAAAGGGGATGCCTTTGATGTTGGAGACGGTTGCCCATACTGTTCGGAAACATTAAACAGACCTGTACATGACCAGAGAAAAGAAGCATTCAAAAAAACTTATAAAAAAGCGGATTCACAAAATCTCAAAGATTTATTGGATTTGCTTGAAAGTTTGAGAATATATGTTAAACCAGAAAAATACGATGAATTGGTATCTTATGTAAAAACAGATGTACCAGAAGATATTATTTCGGCTATTCTTGAAAAACTATTATTGGAATTAGATGTAATGCTGAAGCGGTTTGAATCTATTATTGAGTTTGGAAACAGAAGGATTGTATTGGCAGATATTTCTAATCTTGATCAACAAATTAATGAAATGGAAATTCCGAAAAGTTTTTTTGAGATTTTTGGCGGAGAAAAGATTGAAAATGTTATTAAACGGATAAACGATAGGGTGTTAGAATTACGTTCAGAAGTTACAGTATTAAAAAGAGAAATGGGTGCCTTGAAAGGTGTAATGCAGGCAACTATACAGGCTTCTCAAACAGATATTAATGAGTTTCTGAAAACAGCAGGTATAAACTATGAATTGGTGATACTTGCAGAAGATGAAACTAATAGCCGTACTATATTAAAACAATGCTTTAGCGAAGAAAGAACAGATGTGACAAAAATACGAGAACATTTAAGTTGGGGAGAGAAAAACGCTTTCGCATTAATTCTGTTCATGTAT
>CAMWOF010000251.1 GCA_947175805.1 uncultured Clostridiaceae bacterium | reverse complement strand
CTATTAGCATATCAATCATATCATTCATTTAGATATCTCCTATGCCACTTCTTTATACCTTGTATAAACATATTCATAAATCTTTTGCCTACATACAGATATACTCACTTCATCATAACACTCCGGAAGTCCATCCCACAGCGTATTCCGAATCAAATTATCAACTGCTGCCTTTGTCTCCTGCTTATCCGTCCAGTGATCAAGTTCTGCAATTTTCTCTTTTATCTTTGCTAGCAAATCAACCGCAACTTTCTTGATCTTCTGTATATCCTGTTTCGACAAATTGCCAGAAAACAGCAAATCATACAATGACAGTTCCTCATCATTGGTAAAACCCTCCCTGACATACCGCTGCTGTTCTTCATCCATCTGATTTGCCAGATTCATTAAATCAGCAAAGGTCTTATCAATGGATGCTCGATCCTGTTCACTGTTATACGCATTGATGATTTCCTGATAACGAAGCAAATAATTAATCCGCCTTGGATTGGAAAACAGCATAATATCCAATCTTTCCTTTATCAGTTCTTCTAAATCTTTCATTACAAGATTTTGTTTCTTATTCTTTGCAAATTCCTTGATAAGCACATCGAAATTAATCCCACTGATATCAAACCGCTTAGATGGTACATTCTCCGCTGTCTGTTTCTCAATTACAATATAATCATTTATAATGCCATTAATTTGCACCATCAAATCGGTATTGTCAGAACATTTTCTTTTCTTCATTAACGCATCATATATCGCAACTATGGCATCTTTATATGCTCTGGTTTCATCAGAAATATCATCTCTATCCGCATATTTTATCAATCGAGACAATTCACAGGCATATGTCTGATATGTTTTCTTGATTTCCAGACTTTCACACATAGCGTTTGTTGCATCCTGTAAAAGCTTCAAACGCTCAAAGGTACCCCTCTCACATTTAACTAATTGTTCCAATTCAAAGTCATGCCTATTTAAATATTCTTTTGCAGAATCTATCACATCATGAATTCTGGCAATCAGTTTATCCTTATCTACTGTTGGATCTGCTCCGGCAATCCCCTCTGAATTTGCTGTATAATCTGCCAAAGCCTTACGAAGTGCTTTTACAATACCTATGTAATCCACAATTAATCCATTGCTTTTTCCCTCTGATACCCGATTGGCTCTGGCTATTGTCTGCATCAGTGTGTGCGCTTTTAACGGCTTATCCAAATAAAGACATGATAATGACTTCACATCAAATCCAGTCAGCCACATTGCACAAACAAAAACAACTCGGAAAGAATTCTCTGCATCCTTAAATTCTTTGTCAAGCTCCCTTTTTTCCATCTTTGCACGATGAGGAAGGATATCCAGCCCCCATTTCTTAAAGGTTTGAATTTCATTCTGTTCCTGGCTGATTACTACTGCCATCTCGGTTTCTTTCATCCATGCCAGTTTACGGGACAACTCCTGCACTTCCTGTTCCGAAGCCGTTTTAATTTGATTTTCCAGTCTCTTGATTTCTTTCTCCCAGTATTTCTGCACCAAATGATACATCCGGACACACGTCACCTTATTCAGGCACACAAACATAGCCTTCCCACTTGTCCACAAATCGGTATAATGTTTTACAAAATCCTGTGCAACGGCCTCCAACCGTGGCTCTGCTGTCATCAAATGAATTTCCCTCGAAAATTCACGCTCCAATTTTTCCTGCCCCGACACGTCCAAATCTGCATTTTCAATGGCATCCAGTATTCTGTCATTAATTTCAGGATTATCAATATCCAGAATTTTCTCTCCACGATTCTCATAATATAATGGGACGGTTGCCCCATCATCAACCGCTCTCTTAAAATCATAAACAGAAATATATCCTCCAAATGTCCGCTCTGTAATATTGTCACTGGCAAATAACGGAGTTCCAGTAAATCCAATTCTTGCTGCTGTCGGAAGTAATTTACACATATTCTCCGCATATACTCCATACTGGCTACGGTGTGCCTCATCCGACATTATGATAATGTCATGGTCTGGATAGATTGGTAATTCGTCTGGCTGATTAAATTTCTGAATCAATGTAAAAATGAAACTTGGATTGTGTTTCAGTTTATGTACCAAGTCACTTCCGCTTGAAGCAATATATTCCGAAGCCTTTACATTTCCAAGCAAACCACAATTCTCAAATGTGTCGCTAATCTGTGTATTCAAATCCTCCCTGTCTGTCAAAATGACAATCGTTGGCGAACCAGCAAATTTACGACGGATTTTCTGTGATAAAAACACCATGGAATAACTTTTCCCACTTCCCTGCGTATGCCAGAACACCCCTAACTTTCCGTTTCTTAATTTTCGGTCAGCATATGCCTTTACTGCCTCATTTACTCCAAGATATTGATGGTTTCTTGCTAAAATTTTGGCTGTGCGACCGTCTGAATGGTCAAATAGCATAAAATTCTCCAGCAAATCAAGGAAATTCTCTTTTTTACAAATCCCCCGCAACATGGTTTCAAGGGCAACATTTCCCTCCTCATTCTCCTGCAATCGCTTCCATTCATGGAAAAATTCATATTTGCTGCCCAGTGTTCCCACCTTTGCCTCCACACCATTACTCAGCATCACAAATGCATTGTAGTAAAACAAATGCGGAATGGTATCTAAATAATCTGTATAATTATCATCATAAGCATTTTGCACATCTACATTATTTTTCTTCAACTCCACAAACAGTAAAGGAATACCATTCACGAACCCTACAATATCCGTCCTTCTTCGATAATATTCACCATGAATTTTCATCTCCTTAACAGCAAGAAAGTAATTTCGTTCCTGATCATACGGATGTCCAAAATCAATCACCATAGCTTTCTTTTCATCGGTAGTGCCGTCTGATTTCTTTACCGTAACCGGAATACCTTCACGAATCATGGTATATTTTTCTTCATTAATCTGCATTAAAGAGGCAGTCGATAGATGACTCTCAAATTTTTTCTGTGCTTCATCAATCTGTGTCAATGTAATCCATGGATTCAATTTTTTTAATGCCTCACGAAAATAGCGCACCAAAAGGATTTCTTTATATGATTCCCTTCCAAAAGTGCCATTTTTTCCTAATTGTTCTGAATTGTAGGCATATTCTACCTCCCATCCAAGCTCCTCCTGCAAGAGTTTACCGGCACTTTCTTGGACAAGGGTGTTTTCTGAATAATCACGATTCATTGGGCACCTCCTTTTCCTTCACTCATCCATTTGTACTTTTTCATACTTTTCAATCAAATAATTTACAAATGCAGAACATGAAACCAACATATATTTTGCGTCTTCTGCGGGAGCATTTTTAAAATCAATACCGCCATGCCTAATACCATCTTCATCTGACGTATATCCATACAATGACGAAAATGCTTGTTCCATTGCCGAATGGATATGTACCCCATTATCTTTGAGCTTTTTTATTACTTTTCCCAATGACGCATTAGCACCTGATAAACCTGTTATAATACAACATATTGCCTCCACCGCACTAATAGATTCCTTAATTGAATTCTCATAATCTGGCGATTGTATATCTGCATACAAGCTTAATGCTTTCCGTATATGTTGGTTAACAGATGGAAATGCCGTATCTGCCGACTGTTCAATGGCAGCTATCTCCACCTCATTCGTTATTGGTGCAATTTCACCACTCACAATTCTATATCCTGCTTTTTCTTGTTCCAGAAGTTCATTGTATTGTCTAATTCTTATGTTTCTTTCATCTTCTTCTAAATATGACAAATGTATATCAATAAAATCATACACCTCATACCAACGAAAAAAACGAAGCAAACTTTCTTTAAGCTGTTCCTCCACCGATTGTCCCTTACCAGCATGATTGATAAGTAAACCAAATCGATCTACAATCTTTTCTTCAATCGTTTGTCCACCATTCAATGCAAGACCCAGACGCTTAGAAGATAATCCACCACCCTTTATTTCCGATTGATAGAACAGATTCCAAATTCTGTTCTTAAGTTCGTCCGAAACACTTTCATGTTGAATAGTCTTTTGCCTCTTATATCCATATTTTTCTGAAAACATATTACGCCTCAATTTCCCTTTCCAATTAAATCTTTTAATTC
>CAMWOF010000250.1 GCA_947175805.1 uncultured Clostridiaceae bacterium | reverse complement strand
CCATTTAACAAGCCCCATACAATAAAATTCCAGCTTGCCCCGTGCCAGATACCCGTAACAAACCATGTAGTCATCGTACCGATATACACGGGCATACGTTTGCCCAAATGCTCGCCAAATATCTTTTTCCACTTCGCCACCCGCTTAATGTTCTTCGGCGACACAGATATAGGATAGAATATATAATCCCGAAACCATGTACCCATGGTAATATGCCAGCGTCTCCAGTATTCATCAATGGACTTGGAAAAATAAGGACGTTCAAAGTTTTCCTTTACCCGGATTCCCATGACCTCCGCCACGCCGATGGTAATGTCAATACCGCCGGTAAAATCCGCATATAGCTCAATGGCATAGAAAAACATGCCTACCAACACCATAGCGCCCTGATAGGTGTCTGGATTTCTGATAATCTCTGTCACTGCCGGCAGCATCCTATCGGCAATGACCAGCTTCTTAAAAAAGCCCCATAAAATCCGCTGCAGACCAAAGGAAACCGTCCGCCAGTCAAAGCTGTGCTGTGCAAACAGTGTCTTTGCCAAATCGTCATATCTGCTGATAGGCCCCTGTACCAATTGTGGAAAAAAGGAAGTAAATAAAAGCAGCTTAAAGGGATTCCTCTCTGCCTCTACCTTCTCCCAATAGACATCAATCACATAGCCCATGGTCTGAAACATATAAAAGGACAGCCCCATCGGCAGCGCAAAATTCATAAAGCCAAAATTGCCGGAAAAAACAGCATTGACATTGGCAATGATAAAATCGGTGTATTTAATGATACCCAAAAGCACAAAATTCGCCACCAGACAAACAATAAGCCAGAATTTGGTCTTATTCTTTACCGATGCCTTATAGGCCTTCTTTTCCTCTCTGGAAAGCTCCGCCTTGTGCTCCTGAATATACGCCTTCTGCCCTGTCAAAAGCGCTCCTATCCGCCTTGCTGCACCATATGCAGTCAGCGACGTAAACAGCAGAAACAACAGAAACTTCACGCCGGAATACGCATAGAACAGATAGCTGGCAATCAGCAAAAAGGGCCACTGCCATTTTTTCGGTATCACATAATATAAAATAGAAACTGTAATGATAAAAAATATAAAGGTATAGGAAGTAAATAACATAGCTTTCCTCTAATGCTTTCTGACAAGTCACCTAAGCGGCATATGCAATGCGCTATCGGCGGACATTTGTATACTGGTTCTTCAGAGCCACCCGGTCTAACTTGCCGTTGGCAGTAAGGGGCATGACATCTAACTGGTGAATCTGGTTCGGTATCATGTATCTCGGCAGCTTCTCTTTTAAAAATGAAGTTACATCCGCCTTGGTCAAATCTCCCACATAGCAGAGAATAATCTTCTTTTTAACATCATCAAAAATACAGCAGGCATTTTTGATGCCCTCTAACATATTGACCACGACCTCAATCTCTCCAAGCTCAATCCGGTGTCCCATATGCTTAATCTGATAATCCTTGCGGGATAAGTAAATGAGCTCGCCCCGCTCGTTGTATTTCGCTAAATCGCCGGTGCGGTAAATAATCTCCGGATACATATCGTTTAACGGATTCTGTACATATGCCTCCGAGGTTTTTTCAGGGTTTTTATAGTAGCCGAGCGTCACCGAGGTGCCGCGGATACAGATTTCCCCCTGCTCTCCTGCCGCTGCAGGACGGTTGTCCTCACCCAGAAGCAGAATCTCGGTATTTCTAAAGGGTCCTCCAATCGGAATTACCTCATCCGGCGCAAATTCCCTGTCCACCTTATAGTAACAGCACATGCCCGTACCCTCTGTCGGGCCGTAGAGGTTCGTGAACTTACAGTCAGGAAGCGCCTCTTTCCAACGCTTAAACTGTTTTATCGGAAACACTTCGCTGCCAAAGGCAATCGTATGCAGATATTCCGGCTTCACCTCATCCAATGCACCAAAAGCGGAAACCATCGTGAGCGCAGAAACCACCCAGCAGACGGTATTAATTTTATATTCATTTAGAAACTCCACCAGCTTGATTGGAAACATGAAAAGCTCTTTGGGAATCAGCCAGGTGGTTGCGCCAAACTTCAAAGTAGGATATAACTCCTTTAAGCAGGCGTCAAAATAAAGGGGTGTCTGGTTTCCAAACACGGTATCCCCATTAAACTCCAACACTTCCGACAAATTCTCAATATAGTCAAGCACCGAGCGGTGGCATGCCATAACCCCCTTCGGGATTCCGGTGGAACCGGATGTAAACACAATATAGATAGGGTCTGTATCAATCTGACGCTCCCTGATAAGTAAAAGCGCCTTTTCATCAATCTCCAACTGAATCAAATCCTGATATAAATACAAGGTTCCCTGATAGTCAAATTTGGAAACCATCTCCTTCGTCACCGCATCACAGATAATTGCCTTGGGCTTCAAGGTCTGAAAAATCAATTCAATTCTGTGCACCGGCATTTCCTCATCTATAGGCACATAATAATTGCCGCCATAAATGACACCAAAAAATGAGACAATTGCCTCCGGGCTTTTCTCCATAAACACCACTACCGGCTGTTTATAGAATCCATCCTTGTTAAGCCTTGTGCCAATGGCTCTGGCGTTATGGTACACCTCACTAAAAGTAAGCTTGGATTTCGGGCTGCCAAAGGCAACCTTATCTGAAACCCGCTCTACCGTCTGCTCTAAATATTCTAAAACATTTCTCTGCTGCATGATTTTACCCTTCTATTCTAAAACAAACTTTGATGTTGACCGCTCCGGATAGAGGGAACTGTCAAATACATGGCTGTTGTTGTGGGTGGAAGAATAAGCCTCTAACTCTGCATCCGTCAGCATATAAAACTCCCCGCCGCCTTTTCTCGGCGTACAGTCATAATGATAATAGCCGCTGCCTATATTTACCAGGCTCCAGTAATGGGCGGAATGGCTGGTATCGCTCTTAACAATATCAATATTATCAATACCCAGCACATTTAACATTGCCTTCGCCGTGGCAAAATAGATAAAACAATCACCCCGGCGCTCCTTTAATCCCTGGTATGCACCCTTTACCCAGTCTGATTTATCCGATACATTGATGTAACCGATATGGGTTCTTGTCCATGTATAGACCTCCTTAATCTTCTGGGCATCTGACATGGAATCATTTACAATCTCATTTAATACCTTGCCTGCAAGATAGTAGACGATATCCTCATTATAGACGCCATCCTCCGGCTCCTTTACCACTACGGAAATGTATTCCGTGGCCGTATTTCCCGCCGCATCCGTGGCACTATAAGTTACAGGATAGGTACCCGGCGTCTTTAAATCCACCGCCGTATTATCAATCACCAGCTCCACATTGGAATCCAGATTATCCGTCACAGTAACGCCGGTCTTATAGGTAATGGTATCGCCCAGATTCACCTCAATATCCTTTGTTCCGCTAATGATTGGCGGCTCGTCATCCTTAGCAACAGTAACCTTGGTCTTTACCTCCAGCTCGTTGCCGCCCAAATCCGTGAGCACCACCACCACATCATAGTCTCCCAGCAGCGTAAAGTCATAATCCTTTTTAAACTTCGCCATGACAAAGGTATTATCCTGCACCTGATCCACCAGGGTCATTGGGTCTACCTTCATGCCATTATATACGGTCTGCGGAGCTGCCACTGCCGTTGGCTTTATAGTATCTACAATTTCCAGCTTCGCAGTATGCTTTTTTCCCTTCAGCAGCAGCTCAATCTCATATTTATTCGGCTCATTGTTCTTAATCTGGGAAATGTCTGTTACAAACTCCGGCTTATATTTTTCCTTTTTCGCAAACAAATCAACGGTAATCTCCTGTCCCGCCTGTATAATCACCTTTTTGTATAGTTTGCCGCCGGCAACAAAATGATATACCAAAATAAGAAATAATAATATACATATTTCCACCAGACAAACCTTCGTCATAAAAATACGAATGGCACGTCTTCTTCGCTTTGCACTTTCTCTCACAAGACTTCCTCCCTTGCGCAACTTCCTCTCCCGTGAGGGCTGCTTCCTGCGTTTGCCCCCGCTTACCGTCCCTTATTATAGCAATGCACTTTTTTACTGTCAAGGGCAGCCAAGGAATGTAATGGAATCTTCATAATATATCTATAACCCCCTGGATCTTATACACATCTCCGAGCCCACGAGACCGTACTAGATCTCGTATGCCG
>CAMWOF010000249.1 GCA_947175805.1 uncultured Clostridiaceae bacterium | reverse complement strand
GCATTGTCACTCGCAACGGTACTAAGCTCGAAAGTACCTCGCTAAGTACCGGCGTTTTCAGATATCCTTTTTGGGAAACAGTTACCCCTGCCATATGCCTGTTTCATGGCGGAATATAAAGCATAATGAAGAATCCATTTATTCATACACAGCTGGAGACTGCCACCTGTAAAAAAGTCAAATTTGACCCGCATGCAGTCGTCAAATGCAAGCAAGTTTGCGCTTGGTCTACACTTCGTTTCGGTCCGTCCTTAACATGTGCCACCGGCACATAGGACCGTTGCGTATGCGAGAATAAACAAAAAACATAATAACTTTTCAGGTTTTTCAGAGTTTTGCCAGCTAACAGCTTGCCCTGTGTGTGATATGGCATCCATGCAGGGGCATTTGCAACCACCGGTATTTAGGCAGCGTTCTTTGCTGCCTTATGTACCGCTGTGTTTGCAACTGAGCGCGAGCGTGCCCGAAATGGATGCCATATCACACACAGGGCAAGCATCTGTCTGGTTATAATATTAAAAGTAAAAAATATCAAGCGATTGCCCTAGCGGATTACAGGCTTGAAATTTCAGTCCGTATCATGTAGCATAAAATAACGATACATCATATTTTTATCATTGATGTACATAATAAAAATTATGAAATGCCTATCTGAAAAAATTATGAAATGCCTATCTGAAAAAATTATGAAAGGAGCACAAAATTATGGATTTATTATCATATCTGGATGAAGGAACAAGCCCATACCAGGTAGTGTCGATTGTCAGGGAACGGCTGAGTGCCGCCGGGTTTAGGGAGCTGGCATTTGATGAGGAATTTTGCTTGGAGCCGGGCGGACGCTATTATGTGTCGCCGTATCCTACGGTTCTGTTCGCATTTACTGCGGCGGAAAAAATCCGCACGGGCAGTATGCACATTGCCTGTGCCCACACGGACTTTCCCTGCCTGAAGCTAAAGAGCTGCCCGGAACTAATCGGTAAAGAGACGCCTTCCATGGTGCGGGTAAATGTAGAACCCTATGGCGGACTGCTTAAAAAAACCTGGTTTGACAGACCGTTAGGTGTCAGCGGCAAGGTGATGCTTAGAGGGAAATCCCCATATGAGCCACGGGAAGTGTTCTTTGACAGTAAAACACCGTGGTTTATACTGCCGAGCCTGGCGCCCCATTTAGATAAGGATATAGAAAAGAAGGAAGTGGATGTGCAGAAGGAAATGATGCCCATATTCTGTGTGTGGAATCAGGAGGCTTCCTGCTCTGAGCACATATTTCTTGAAGCTGTGGCATCGAGAATGGAGGTGCAGCCAGAGGATATTTTAGACTATGATTTGTACCTTTATAATGCGGAGCCGGCAGGGTATGCAGGGTTTGACAGTACATTGATTTCCTCTGCCAGAATCGATAATATTGCCTCTGTCGCCGCATTAACAGAGGGTCTTATTGCGGATGATAAACGGGAAGATGCAGCAGACATTGCATTGATTGCTTTATTTGACAACGAGGAGATTGGCAGCCGTTCCAAGCAGGGAGCAGATTCTGTGCTTCTAGGCTGGATAACGGAAAAGATTTTTGAGAGCCAGTTATTTTCCACCATGAATTATAAAAATGCCATGGCGAAAAGCATGATGCTGTCGGTGGACGGCGCTCACGCATTGCATCCGAATTACCCCGAGAAATCCGATATCACCAATCAGGTGATGTTAGGCGGCGGTATTGTGCTAAAGACCAGCGCCACACAGCGGTATGTGACAGACAGCAGGGCGTCTGCCATTGTGGCAGGTTTGTGCCAGCGGGAGAAGCTTCCATATCAGAAGCAGGTGAACCGCTCCGGCTTGGCGGGCGGGCAGACCTTAGGCCCGATAGCCGCCTCCTATCTGCCTGTGTTAGCGGCGGATATCGGAATACCGATGCTTGCCATGCACTCGGCAAAGGAGCTGGCGCACTGCGCAGACTATGAAGCGCTGCGAAAGCTGATGGAGATATGGCTGGCGTAGGGTGCAGTTTTTTATGCTGCTCTTTGCACCAGCCATGAAATGGCAGCTACTTAGGATGCACAGTATCTGCCCAGATGTTTTTCGATAAAGCGAAGCGCCTGATAAAGCAGCATTGCCATAATGCACAGAAGGACGATGGACATTAGTACCCATGACATTTTAAAGGTCTGGCTGCCGTATATAATCAGGTAACCGAGTCCTGCCTTGGCGGCAAGAAATTCACCGATGACAACACCCACTAAGGACAGTCCAATGTTGACCTTCATGACACTCAGTAAATTGGGCACGGAGGAAGGGATGATAACCAGCCGGAGGATATCCAGCTTATTACCCTTCAGTGTTTGTATCAGCTTAGTTTTATCCGGGTCCACGGTCATAAAACCGGTGTACACATTTAAAATGCTCCCGAAAATAGCCACGGACATAGCACACACAATAATGGTCTTTGTCGTGGCGCCAAGCCATACAATGAGTACCGGCGCCAGCGCAGATTTGGGCAGGCTGTTCAGTACTACCAGATATGGCTCCACGACCTTGGACACAGTTTCGTTCCACCAAAGCAGGATGGCAAATGCCACGCTGATAATGACCACCAGAAAAAAGCCTGCGGCGGTTTCCAGCATGGTAATGCCAATATGGGTGCTTAAGGACTGATGCAAGAGCATGTCAAGAAAACATTCCCATATTTTGGACGGCGAGCAGAAGATGAAGGAGTTAATCCATTCAAAATGCGCTGCTGCTTCCCAAAGTGCCAGAAAAGCGAGAAAGAAAAACCACCGGAGAAAAGTAATCATATGCTTACGGCTTTTCAACTGCCGTATATATGCCAATTGCTGTTGGGAAATCTCATTCCTGTGTTTTTCCATAATCTACCTCCTTCCATATTTTTGCAAAATAGTCCTTGAATTCCGGCGCATTTCTCGCCTCCTTTGGAGAGCTGGGATTGCCGGAGAGCTGAATATCAAAGCGGGCGCGGATGGTGCCCGGCCTTCTCGACAACACATATACCGTGTCCGCCATGCTGATTGCCTCGGATAAATCGTGGGTCACCAGCAGGGTTGTGATTTTTTGTTCCTTAATAATATTTCCGATATCATTTGACACGTTTAACCGCGTCTGATAATCCAATGCGGAAAAAGGCTCATCAAGGAGGAGAATATCCGGTGACAGCGCCAGGGTGCGAATCAGCGCAGCTCTTTGGCGCATACCGCCGGACAGTTGTCTGGGATATGAATTTCTAAAATCCCAGAGACCGTAATTGACCAGCATGTTGTTGATGGCAATCAATGCCTCTGGTGTGCTTTTTTTCTGAATTTCTAATCCTAAAGTAATGTTTTTATATATCGTGCGCCATTCCAGCAGATGGTCCTTTTGCAGCATATAGCCGATGCTGGGCATCTGGCTCTCCTGATAGCAGGAAATGGTGCCTGAATCCGGTTTCAGCAGACCGGACAGGATGTTCAACAGAGTAGATTTGCCACAGCCACTTGGACCCACAACTGCTGCGAATTCCCCCGGCATAAGCGAAAAGGAAATATCCTGCAGTGCACAGGTTTCTCCATGCAGAGTGTGATAGGTGTAGCTGATGTGCTCCAGGGAAAGTTCTGTGGCTTCTCTGGCAGATTGCTGTAGTTTGGTTGTTGTATTTAATTCTGACATGGTACCTCCCGGCAAATGTACTTATCAATATTTTATGCGTCGGGGCGCAAAGTGTTAAATGAATGAGTCGACATATGGAGCAGGTTTTGAAACTGAAAATATTGTATTGTGAGGATTCCGAATTGTGTTAATGTGAGAAAATCTGGATTTTGGTAATGTGAGGAAATGTCTTGCGTGAGGCATAAAAACATAGTATACTCTAAACCGTCTATGGATATTTTTTAATAATTTGAATATGATTGTATAAAACATAAATAAAGAGGACTGTTATGGATACAGGAGGAAATATACAGATTTCGCAGCGGGAGAGACGCAGGCGGATCATGCAGATAAAAAAAATAATTATATATACCGTACTTGTACTCCTGGTTGTTCCTGCTATTTCCGCAGTGCTTTTGTTGGATAAAGTCAGTAAACTGGAAAGCCGGTATGAATATTTGGTGGAGCAGGATATCAATACGCTGCTCGACAGTGCCGGTGCTTTTGCAGAAAATCCAAATGCCACGGTGGCAGAGGGGACTGCCGACGTTTCGGAGGACACTAAGCCTACCGG
>CAMWOF010000248.1 GCA_947175805.1 uncultured Clostridiaceae bacterium | reverse complement strand
ATGTAATTGTCACCTCTCATCAGGGCTTTTTAACGGAGGAGGCGTTAGCTGCCAGCAGCAAGACAACGCTGGAAAATGCCATTGCGTATGCGAAAGGAACGGTAGACAAAGGAAACCTGGTGGTGTAAGATAGGGTATCCGGTAATTCGGGAGGGATAGACATTGAAAACAAATGAGGAAAGACAAAGACCAATCGCGGTCTTTGATTCCGGCATGGGCGGTATCAGTGTGTTAAAGGAACTTTACCGCCTTATGCCTCATGAAGACTTTATCTATATGGGGGATTCAAAAAACGCACCCTACGGCGAGCGGGAAACAGAGGAGGTATACCGTTTGTCAAAGGGATGGGTGGAGTATTTTATCGGGAAACGGGCAAAGGCTATTGTGATTGCCTGTAATACAGCCACCAGTGCGGCGGCGGCCAGGCTCAGGGCAGAATATCCGCAGATGCCCATTATTGGCTTGGAGCCGGCGTTAAAGCCCGCTGCCCTTGCCTATGGGGGGACAGGACGCACAATTCTTGTGCTGGCAACATCCTTAACCCTGCGGGAAGAAAAGTTTAAGCAGCTTTTGGCACAGTACAGGGATAAGGCAAGAATATGCCCGGTTCCTGCACCGGAGCTGGTGGAGTTAGTGGAGCAGGATGACATTGACGGTGCCCGGATGGACGCCTATTTGTCAGCCTTGCTCTCACCCTACATAGATGAGGACATCGCAGCAGTAGTGCTGGGCTGTACCCATTTTCCTTTTGCGAAGCATGCCATAGCCAAAGCACTGGGGCGGGAAACAGAATTTTTTGACGGCGCCTTTGGGGCGTCTAAGCAGTTAAAACGGCAGTTGGAGAAAGGGCAGCTTCTTGCAGATCGAAATCGGCCGGGCAGCGTTCTCATAGAAAACTCTACCGGATCCCCGGAGATGCTTTCCCTGAGTGAACGGCTTTTTGCCAAATAGAAAAGTGCTGACAAGTAAAATTGTTTCGGCTATTTACAAGAGAGATTTGAAAGGGTAAAATGGAATGTGAAAGTGACAATAGTCGGAGTATCCGACATATGAGGGAGGAGAAACCATTATGAAAGAGTTGCATGCAAAGATGACCAAGGCGGCCATGAGCAGAATCTGGGTTGGAATTTTGTTCATTGGGCTGGCTGTACTTTTTTTAGTTGTGGGCTTTAACGAGGAGATGAAATATCTGACCGCAAGTGAGAACCTGTTTAACATGAATACATATAGTATGCGCTCGGTAAGCAGCGGCAGCGATACGATACCGGCGTTTTATACCTTTGAGGGTAATATGCTTTTAGACTATTACGGCAGTGATGATGAGGGATATTATTACATAATGCCTACGCTGGACGGAAAGTATATGGGCTGCTTCGTGTATAATTCCGATAAGAGCATTGCTGACCAGATTGTAGAGGAATCCTATAAGTATTGGAGTGGTGAGACCGAAGCCGAGCCGACAACCTTCCTGAAAGGCAAGGGCTATGTATACGATATGGGTGATAATGAGGCGCAATATTTTAAGGAGTATTTTGAGGAAGCGGGCGCAGGCGCCAGTGTTATGGCAGCCCTGGAATATAAAACCTTTGTACTTACTCCGTTCGGCAAGGTGATTGATTTTTCGGACGCATTTATCATGCTGCTGGGAGTGGTATTTGCCATTTGCGGCATTGTGTATATTGGTGGATTCCTGACAGGGGCATACAAGAAGCAGCCTGCAAAATATATGGCGGAATACCATCTGTCAGAGTCTGAGGTTGTTTCTGATTTGACCTACGCTATTCACCGGAAAAATATGGACATCGGTAAGCGTTATGTCATGCTCTATGCGGACAGCTCCAAGCTCCTGGCTTATGAACAGATGTTGTGGTGTTATGTTTCTATTACAAAGACAAAGCACCGTACCAACGGAATTCCCACCGGTACTACATATACATACCAGGTATTCTTTGTTATGCGTGATAAGAAGAAGCACACACTTAATGTAAAAACCGAGGCGGAGGGTCAGGAAATTGTATCTACCATCAGCGAGATGGCGCCCCATGTTATCTGCGGCTACCATAAGGAGCTAGATGCTATGGTTAAGAGCAACTTTGCCCAGTTAATCAAGATTGTAGATGACCATAAGGCGGAGCTTGCAAGTGAAGCAAATTCCGCTGCAATCCCTGAGGAGGATATTAAGCCGGATAGCGTAAGTATGTCAGATTTCGCCCTTAAAGGGGAAGGTGCTGCCGGACAGGATGAAGCAGCTTCCGCCATGGATAACAGCCAGGATGCTTACGGAGCCGGCAGTACTGACAGTTATGGTTCCAGCAGCTCTGCTTTCGGAGATGATTATGACTCCGGCAGTTATGGCGGCAGCTCGCAGTCGGGCTTGGATGCGGCCACCTTCGGCGGCGCATCCTCCGGGTTTAAGCTGAAGGACAAATAAGGAAGCCAAGGAAAAAGAGGGAGAAAAACGGTTATGAAAAAGTTTTTTGATGAGTTTAAGAAGTTTATCAGTAAGGGCAATGTTATGAGCATGGCAGTAGGTATCATTATCGGCGGCGCCTTTACCAGCATTGTGACATCCTTTGTGGATGACATCATCAATCCTCTTCTGGGCTTGTTCGGCGGCATGAATTTTGACCAGTTGGCATGGAACATCACCGGAGGAGTTACACTGACCTACGGAAAATTCATTACGGCGGTCATTAATTTTTTGATTACGGCATTTGTGTTGTTTTTGATTGTCAAGGCATTTAATACCGCTACAGACAAACTGATTAAGAAGGAGGAAGCAGCGCCTACTACAAAGCAGTGTCCGTACTGCAAGAGTGAAATTGACATTGAAGCAAGCCGCTGCCCGCACTGTACATCAGAGCTGGAACCTGCGGAGTAGGTTTTTAGGAGGCTTTCCTGCGATTGAAAGGGAAATATAATAATTCATAAGAATTTCATAAGAAAATGATAAGAAGCATGTAAGGACAACTACTGCTTTTTGTAATATACAGCCCCTATAATTATTGTAAAATAGCTACAAGCAATAAGAAAAATAGGGGTTGTATTAATGATGAACAGGAAAGAAAAAACTTTAAATCTTCATGCAGACAGCATTTCCCTTCGGCGGACAGCAGTTTCTAATGCGGCTGTCTTTCGACATCTCGGACTGACGGCGTTTGTGCTGCTTCTGCTTTTGCTGCCGCTGCCTGCGGGTGGGTTGTTTGGCTCCGAGGGAGACTGGATTTCTCAGCATGTGGCGGTGGCGGAAAGTCTCCGACAGGCGATGATAGCACAAAAGACATGGATTCCGCAATTTATTGGCCTGGGGGGTGGAAGCAGTGTCTATGAGTTCTCCTACTATGGGCTGTTCAGGCCGGATGTTATACTTAGCTGTCTGTTCCCAAATCTGGAAATGAAATATGTGATTTCTCTTTATGCCATGTTCGGTGTGGTGGCATCTGTGAACTTATGTTACCTGTGGCTTTCCCGCCGAAGGCTGTCAGAGCTTTTTTCTCTGGCGGGAACAGTGCTGTTTGCCTGTGCCGCCTGTTTTTATCAAGCACATCACCAAATTATGTTTGTAAACTATATGCCCTTTTTAATTATGGCGCTGCTGTCTGTAGACACATTATTAAAGCGTGGAAAGCTGTGCCCCCTGGCAGTTTCCTTGTTTTTCATTTACATTCATAGCTTTTATTATGCACCTGCCTGTCTTGCAGTGGTGTTTTTATACTTTTTATATGAAAGCCTTTATAATAGAGCCAGTCATAAGGACAGGCACGGCATGGCAGACAGGGTATTGGTAAAATTCCTGTGCGCCGTGGTGCTTTCTATCTGTTTGGCGGCAGTTTTGCTCCTTCCTACGGGGTTGGCTATCTTATCCACAAAGAAGGACGGAGGCAGCTTTGCTGAGGCAGGGCTTTCCCCGGTGGACTTTACCCTGGAGGGTCTGCTCTATACGCCTTATGGCTGCGGGCTGACGGCTATTAATCTGTACTGCCTGCTCCACGCTGTCTCTGGTCTGCAGTTCCGGGTGAAATATGCGCCTGAAAAGGGGAGTAAAAAGCAGAGGAAAATGGGGATATCAAAAAGGAATCAAAGACTGCTGTGCCTGCAGGGTGTTTTTGCGTTGACGCTGCTTTTCATTGCCTTCCTGCCCGTGGCGTCTCTTGTTCTGAACGGTTTTTTATCTGCTCGCGCCAAGATACTGATTCCGTTTCTCCCTCTGTTTTGCCT
>CAMWOF010000247.1 GCA_947175805.1 uncultured Clostridiaceae bacterium | reverse complement strand
ATCCTGCTTCGGTATATCTGATGATATGCGGCGGGCATAGGTAGTGGATGGAATTATTTAGAAAAAATAAATTGAATAATAAAGAGAAAAGTAAAAAGCCCGTTTTTGGCTGCAAAAAAAACCTATCTAAAAAGGGGCGTTTTGATTATGACAGGGAGAATTTAGTACCTGTTATTCATATCAGCATATGCACAGGCGAAAAGGTCGCCGGGTTTAAGGATATCCATACGGGTAAATTTACAGATGTGATGTTGATTCGGGGGGACAGGGATTTGGAGGAGTTTCTCTCTATGTACGGTATTTCCGAGGAGGAGCTTGGAAAGGACTGGTAGCTTTTGCAGGCATAGGCGAAGCTTATATTTGTTACAAAAAGGATTACATTTGTTAATGGTTATTATATTTTATTAGGGAGGATTATATTATGGCAATTACAGGAGTGAACACTTACAACAGTGCTTACGAAAATACATATGCTGCATCAAGAAAGGAAGCAGCAAAAAAAGAGGAAACAAAAGAAACAACAGTTACGCAAAAAAGCACTGAAACAGCAAAGGAAAGCAGTAATGAGGAATATCTTAAAACTTTGCAAAAACAAGTACCCTATATGAAGTTACAAATGGGATATGGGCTTAATACAAATAATGACGGCAAAGTGAATGTTGTAGATGTCAACCCTAAGCTCTTGGAAAAAATGCAGAATGATCCAAAGGCAGCGAAGGAATATACGCAGAGATTGAAAGATGTGGAATCTGCCTTGAAATGGCTTGATAATTATAAAAAATTAGTAGGGTCTACTGTAATTGTTAGGCATGATTATATTGACGAAAATGGTAATCTTTCTCATTTTTCTGTTTCGGTTAGAAAAGATGAATTAAACGAAAGACTCCGCAAAGAAGCGCAGGAAAACGCAGAAGAACGGATTGAGAAGTCAAGAGAAAAAGCCCGTGAAAATGCGGAGGAAATGGCAGAAAAGGCAGAGCAGCTTTTAGAAGAAAAAATAGCCTCTTCCAAAGACGGCACAATTTATCTGTATGATACAGATATGCAGACGATTATCGAAGCTGCCAAAGAAGATAATGCAGGCAAGGCAGATACAAAACAACAGGCACAGGTTGCAGGCCTGAATATGGATATAAAGGCGTAACTGGAAAAGGACTTCAAATTTTAAAATCAAGGAGGATATAAAGATGAAAATACAAGCTAATATGACAACATTTCAATTTTCCGAAAATACAAAGATTGTGCAGCAAAAGCGGACAATTGCGGAAAGCCTTCCTAATCTGGTAAAACAGCCTATAAAGGTATCTATTTCTAAGGAGGGATATAAAGAATACCGGGATAGCATATCTAAAGGTCGTTCCTTTGATGATGTGGTAAAGCAGAAAAAGGATTTAATGGAAAGAAATTTGTCTACGGATTTGAATTATAGCTTTAACTTTAAAATTTCAGAAAGCCTAAGTGATGAGGGAAGAAAAACGGTAGGATACAGTGATTTATCAATGCAAGGAAGAGTTACGAATATTGCAGAAACTTATGCATCACTTTATGATGAGATTGTGAGGGGCTATGAAAATGGCACAAGAAAAATCAATGTGGCAGATAGTGAGAGTGAAACAGGATATCGTACTTTGACAATGGAGGAAGAATTAAATGCTTTGGACGAATCCTATGAAAAGGCTGCTAAAACAACAGAGGCACTGGCACAACAACAGTCAAAGGTACAAAAAGCCTTTGAGGAATATAGAAGTAAATTGAAAAATATTGGAACAAGTAAGGCAGAATTGGTAAATACTTATGAGCAACAATCAAAAACCAGTAAAAACAACATTGCAGAGGATATCTATAAAAAAATGATTGTTGCAAGGGATAACTGGAAAAATGCTTATTCAGTGTCTGGGAAAAGTGAGGCGTGGAAAAAAATGCTGTCTGTGATTAGTACCATGTTGTAGAGAAATTAAGGAATTTGGCGAAGTTGGTATAGATCTGCTTATATAGGATGGGCAGTTTTTATAGAAATGGATTTCAAAATTATTTTATCAAGGAGGAAAAAATTATGGTTTACATCAATTTATCAGGAACAACAGAACCTTTTACAGGTACAGAACCTTTTACAGGTGCTTATAACAAAAGGCTTGAGCAGAATAGAAGCAAGGCTGCGGCTGAAGCACAGAGAGCAGAACGCAAAGAAACTGGTACTATGACTGCGCGGGAAATGCTCGGTACAAGTGTTGAAATTTCAGAGGAATCAAAGGAATTTATGGCAGGCGTGGCAGAACGCAAGGCGGCGCAAAAAGCCGAAAGGGAAGCGGCAAGGGCAGCGGCAAGGGCAGCGGAAGCGGAAAGCGGGAATGCGTTTATTGGCACCGGAGATTTTAAGCAGCAGTATCTTGTATTGAGTGAAAACCTTTATAACAATGGTTTTTATGACAAGCTGAGTGATGATGAAGTGCGTGATATGGAACAGATGCTGAAAGACATTACTTCGGGTATGGAAAGCATAAACGGAAGCGGGTTGAACAGAAATTTTTTAACGGAAATGTCACACGAAGCGGCAAAGCTGGAGTTGATTTCTTCTGTAAATGCCCTTAACTATTTTGCGGACAAATATGTGCCAGAGGAAATGAGAGACTCCTTTAAGGAAATGATAAAGCAGTATGAAAGTTATAATAGTAAAAAAGTGGCCGCCCACAAAAGCATTTATGATCTGCGTGATGAAAGCATGGCAAAATTACCCGCACCTAATACTGTAAATGCAGCAGACAAGAAAACGCAGGAGGACATAAAAGCCAGTATGGAGATTGGGCGGGTAAAGCATACCGAAGAGCAGGAACAGAAAAACAAGGAAGAATATCAGCTCCTTTTTGAAAGTCTTATGCAGAAGCAGGACAGCATAAGCAATATCTTTAACAGTTTACAGAATATGCTGGTAGGTTATGCTTCCGGCGGCAGCAAAAACAGTAATGTATTGGCAATGTTGAATTCAAGAAACCATACGGCAATTCATAATATGTCTGCTTATTGGTCAAGGCTTTTAGGATAAAAGCAAGAGGAAAATCAATATTTCAATATAACAGAAAGGAAGCTAAGTAGTGGCTATAAATAATTTGCAAAGAACACCGTCATATTCATATCGGGTAGATGTCGATAGAATAAAGCAACGTTTACAGCAGGCAGATAAAAACAGTGTATCAAATCAGCGGCAGAGTGACAGTGTGAATATTTCAGGGGAAGGACGCGCGGCTTTAAGAGAAAAAGTATCTGCAATGGGGGGAATAGGACAGAATGAGGACATAACAAAACTATCGCCTATGAACTTTGGCATAATGAATGATTTTGAGAAGATTATGTCAGAGTTGGGAGGAGAAACAAAAACAGATACGTTTGACAGCTATGTAAATAAGATGGCTTCTGCGTATCAGTTAATGAAAGACCGTATAGAAGAAAAGTATGCTGCAGCTGATAGGCAGAAAGAATATTATATTGCGGCAGACGGAAGCACACAAGAATTGACAAAGGAAAAGGAGCTGGAAATGTTAGATAATGCCTATGAAACACATAGTAGGCTCATGGCAACATCTACGCAAATTTGGAGTGAACTGCAAGATTTTAAAGTGCAGATAAACTATCATTCCAGTAAGTCAGAAACAGAAAAATCTGCAACGAAAAATCAAAATGCAGGAGTAAAAGAGCAAGCCTATAATGCGTTTATGTCTGCAATTAGCAAGGAGAACAGCGGAATGTTAAAGCAGAAAACAGGCAGCTTGAATCATTTTCGTTTGAATTTGGGGATTTCAGCTTCTGCAAGAGGTGTTCTTAATCGGATTTGGGATTACTATGTAAACTTATAAGTGCTATAACGAGGAGGAGGTTTTATTATGAGCTATGATGTATCGGTTTCCGGCGGCTATGGACAGGATGCGTTTGTGCAGGCGGCTGCGCTGCAAAAGGCTGACGCACCCGGAAATGAGGTTGCGAAGGAAAAAAGGAGCAGCCAGGCAGCAGATAAGCAGGAGAGCATAAGCCTGGAATTTTCTGATATGGGGAAATTCATGAATTATCTTACTGAGA
Organism: uncultured Clostridiaceae bacterium; assembly: GCA_947175805.1. Lineage (GTDB taxonomy): Bacteria > Bacillota > Clostridia > Lachnospirales > Lachnospiraceae > RGIG6919. Next base: position 168 of record CAMWOF010000247.1, on the reverse strand, counting down.
AGTATGCAAGGCTTCGGGATGGCACCGTAACAGTTTCCGGCACATATTTGAGGGCATGCTTGGAGGATGAGGATAAGCGGATGGATCTGGAGAAAATGCTGTCGGATGCGGAGTGGATGGTAGAGGATGCAAAGGACTTAGTGATGGTCAGTCTTCCTGTAAAGTAAG
>CAMWOF010000246.1 GCA_947175805.1 uncultured Clostridiaceae bacterium | reverse complement strand
ACCTCACAGGAAGCGCCTGTTGTGCCCCAGATAGAGGAAATGTTTAAAATCTGTCCGGATTTTTGGCGGACCATGGAGGGTACAACTGTTTTACATGTGTTAAAGACGGAGGTGGCATTGGCGTCCATAACACGATGCCAGTCCTCAATATCCATATCTGTCAGCAGCCCCACATAGGAAATGCCGGCATTGTTAATCAGAATGTCAATTTGCCCCCATGCAGCTAAAACCTCTTTCACGAAGGCTGCAACAAAGGAAAAATCGGAGAGATTGCCGCAGGCGTAAAGACATTCTGCCCCCATGGTGCGCAGTCTGTCCACCAAATCCTCTAAGGCGTCCTTGTGTCGATAGCCCATAACAGCAATTTTTTTGTGTTTTTTTCCAAGCAGCAGGGCAGTTTCCCTGCCGATACCGGAGGAAGCCCCGGTAATCAGTACATTTTGGCTCAAGATAATTTCCCTCCCAGATTCTTTCAGAAATCCTGAAATATTCATTAATATGGTTGATTATATCAAAGTAACGGTTGAAATGAAACACTGATTTTGTTATAATTGACACCGTATGATTGAGATAGATACATTATTTTGTGCAGATAGTTGATATATATTTTGGTAAATAGGATTTTATCTATAGTATGGAGGTACAGACGAATGAGTAATAAAGCTATGAGGTTGTTTGGAGAAGCATTTTTGAGGACACTGGTTATCGTGTTGGGAATTACGATTGTTTTTTTTGCGGGCTTTTTCATTGTAAAGGTTGCGACAGGCGGCGGGAACACAAACAACCAGGCGGGTAAACCAGTCAATACTATGGACGAGGATGAGCTGCAGAAGAAGCTGGATGCAGAAAATCAAACAGAGGAAGCAGGAGGCACCGGAGAGGCGACGGACACAGCGGATGCAACCTCGGAGCAGGGGGAACCGGCCGCAACATCCTCTAAGGATATGAAGATTGTTGTTTTGAACAGTACATCAACCAAGGGACTGGCAGCCGCTTGGGTAGAAAAGCTGAAGGGACAGGGCTACACTAATGTAAATGCGGGCAACTATAAGGTAGGCATGCTGGAGAATACAAAGATTCTCGCAGTTGCGGAAGGCACAGGCACCGATTTGGTCAGCTTTTTTAACGGCGCTGTACTGGAAACCGGCAGCCTTACATCGGGCTTTAATTTGTCGGATACCACATTGTCTACTACGGATATTGACTTGTTCATTATAATAGGAACCAATGACAATATTGTGCAGTAGCGTCGTGTATATTCCGGAGTAGGCGGCATTGCCGTCCCAGAGAAGGATTTGGAGTTGTTTATATGGATGGATATATCAATTTGCTGGGGGTTACGATTTCCCTGGACAATGCAAAGACTGCAATAGAAAAGACACAGATGTTTCTGGGCAGTCAGGGAAGGCATGTTATCCGCTTTGTAGATACGAAGGCGTGTACCTTGGCATCTGAGGATGCGGAATGTGCAAAAATGATTGAAAACAGCGACTATGTACTTCCGGCGGATTTGAGCACAGAGCAGGGCATCAAGGAACTGATAGACGGTTACCGGGAGGTTTTTTGGCACAGGGAATATTTTGATGCACTGTTCGGCTGGGCAGCGGAGACCGGTCAGGAGATTTATTTTGTGACATCCACAGAAAAGGAATATACAGATATTGCACAGACTATCAAAGCCAGGTTTCCTTACCTTTCTTTGCATGGAAAAGCCATTGAGACGCTGGGGGATACTGTCAACTATGATGTGCTGGCAAATGACATTAATTCAGTTGCGCCCACTGTACTCTTTTTCTACATTAATGTAAAACTGCAGAATACTTTGATGCAAGAATGTGGTGAGCTGCTGAATGCTGCTCTGATTATCTGCGGTATCGGCATGCTTGAGGATGTGATTGTGGAGCAGAAGACAACACCTGAGGAGGACGCCCCCCTGAAAGAAAAGTTTTCGGCAAGGACGATTAATTTCATGAAAAGAATCCATACTACTATGGTAGGCGAGGTTTTTAAGAACCGCGTCAAAAATAGCAGGAAGGATGAACAAGATGGAGACGCGGAGTGATTGGAAGTTCTATATGGATTATCTGTATATTGCAGCGGGTACGCTGCTCTGTGCCATTGCAGTGACATCGGTTTTTGATGCCCAGGGCATGGTGATTGGCGGGCTTTCCGGCCTTTCTATTATAATTAAACAATTGACGGGGAATATGTTTCGTGGCATGCCGGAAGGAATACCGCTCTGGGTTACAAATGTCATTGTCAATATTCCTCTTTTTATTTTCGGAGGAAGATACCGTGGGAAACAGTTTTTGATTCGCACGACAGTCGCCACACTGCTTTTTATTATATTTCTGGGCGTACTGCCTCCGTTTTCCTTCTTTCCACGGGATCCCTTTTTCGGAGCGGTGGCCGGCGGGGCAATGATGGGGTTTGGCATGGGCCTGATATTTGTTGCGGGCGCTGCCTCGGGAGGCAGTGATTTGCTGGCAAGCATACTGCAGAAAAAGCTGAGGCAGGTTTCTATTCCCGTAATCATGGCAGTGATAGACGGTGTGATAGTACTGGCGGGCAGTTTTGTGTTCGGCATGACCAATGCGGTGTATGCGGTGGTTGCAATCTATATCGAATCCAGGCTTGCAGATAACATGCTTACGGGTATCAGCAATTCCAAAATGGTCTATATTATATCTGACAACAGTGGGGAAATATCAAAAATTATCATGCAGGAGTTGGAGCGGGGCGTAACCGGGCTGCGTATCCGGGGCATGTATACAGGCAAGGAGCGGGACATGCTGCTCTGCGTGGTGGCGGATAAGGAGCTGATAAAACTGAAGGATATTGTGGCGGCCTGCGATACCGATGCCTTCGTAATTGTCATGAATGCGGCAGAGGCATTAGGTGAGGGAAGTATTTCCCACCTGGCAGAAATAAAGAAAAACTATGGCAATATTACACGATAAAATGCGTTTCAATAAGTGCAAATCACCAAAATTTATTTGTCTATGGACAAAATCCACAAAGATTTTAAGGCTTCTTTGTTGAATAGTAATATTGGCATTTCATTATAAATAGGGTAAACTAGTCGTAGTCAAATTTATAAAATCCAAGGAGGAAATGAAATGGCTAGTTTATCACTGAAAAATATTTACAAGATTTACCCGAACGGTTTTAATGCTGTTAAGGACTTCAATCTTGAGGTGGAGGATAAGGAATTTATTATCTTCGTTGGACCTTCCGGCTGCGGTAAGTCTACAACACTTCGTATGATTGCAGGCCTTGAGGATATCAGCTCAGGTGAATTATGGATTGGCGATAAGATGGTTAACGATGTAGAGCCGAAGGACAGGGATATCGCAATGGTATTCCAGAACTACGCTTTGTATCCGCATATGACAGTATACGATAACATGGCTTTCGGTCTTAAGCTGAAGAAGGTTCCTTCAGAGAAGATTGATAAGCAGGTACATGAGGCAGCTAAGATTCTGGATATTGAGCATTTGTTAGACCGTAAGCCGAAGGCTTTGTCCGGTGGTCAGAGACAGCGTGTAGCTATGGGACGTGCTATTGTCCGTGAACCAAAGGTATTCCTTATGGATGAGCCTTTGTCAAACCTGGATGCTAAGCTCCGTGTACAGATGCGTGTGGAGATTTCCAAGCTGCATCAGAGATTACAGACAACCATTATCTATGTAACCCATGACCAGACAGAGGCTATGACACTGGGTACCAGAATCGTAGTTATGAAGGATGGTATTATTCAGCAGGTAGATACACCACAGAATCTGTATGATCAGCCATGCAACTTATTCGTAGCAGGCTTCATGGGTATGCCGCCGATGAACTTTATTGAGTGTAAGGTTGTAAAATCTGGTTCCGATATTTTACTGATGTTCGGTTCCCACTCTATCAAGGTTCCGGATGTAAAGGCAAATGAGCTGATTGCGAAGGGCTATGTTGACAAGGAGGTTGTACTTGGTATCCGTCCTGAGGATATCCATGATGAGCAGTTGTTCATTGAGTCATCTCCAGAGTCAGTTATTGACGCAAGAATCAACATCTACGAGATGTTGGGTGCTGAGGTTTACTTGTATTTCACGATTGACCAGTTTGATATTACGGCAAGAGTAAATGCTCGTACCACAGCAAGACCTGGTGATACCGTACAGTTGGCATTTGACTTAAGCAAGCTGCATATCTTTGACAAGGAGACAGAGCAGGTTGTTACCCACTAATTTATAGTGTGTGGCTGTCTGATTATGTCAAGATATATAT
>CAMWOF010000245.1 GCA_947175805.1 uncultured Clostridiaceae bacterium | reverse complement strand
CTAGTATGTTAAGTGAAAGAACAGATTTTAAGCAGGTTGTAAAGGTGACACTGATTGCAGGGATGCATATTTTGATTCTTTTTGTAGAGAAGGATTTGGGTGGCGCACTCATATTTTTTATCATTTATGCCATTATGCTCTATACGGCTACCGGAAAGCTTCTGTATCTGATAGGGCTGTTTGGCGGCGGTGGTGCCGCGGCGGTTTTTGCCGTTATGTTGTTCAAGGACAGCTTTTTACAGCACGTATCTGTTCGTATTTTAGCCTGGCAGAATCCGTGGGCATATATCAACAATCAGGGGTATCAGGTGGCGCAGTCGCTGTTTGCACTGGGCACCGGTGGTTTTCTTGGTTCAGGCCTGACCGGAGGTATGCCCAATCTGATTCCCGTGGCGGAGAGCGATTTCATTTTTTCTGCCATCGCCGAGGAATACGGTGTATTGTTTGCCTTGGCACTGATTTTGATTTGCTTTAGTACATTTATTGCGTTTATGAATGCGGCGATGAAATGTAAGCGCCGGTTTTATAAGCATTTGACAGTAGGTTTTGGCACTTGTTATATCTTTCAGGTGCTGTTGAATATCGGGGGTGTAACAAAATTTATACCGTCAACAGGTGTGACGCTGCCCTTAGTCAGCTATGGGTTAAGCTCCGTGCTCAGCACGCTGATTATATTTAATATTGTGCAGGGTGTTTATATAATTGAGAAAAAAGAGGCTATGCAAGTTGAAAAAGCAAGAAAACAACTCGAAGCAGCTCCAGAATCCGCTGGAGCTGCTGGAAAAAGAACAAAAAAGAACAAAGGCAAATGATCAGCTCAACAGACCGATTTTGGTAGTGACCTACGCTTTTGCCTTTGTATTTCTGGCAATGATAGGCTATATCATTTACTTTATGGCTGTGGATTCCCAAGGAATAATTGCCAATTCGGCCAATAAGCGGCAGGACAGCTTTGCGGATAAGGTGGTTCGGGGGAAGCTTATCACCGAAGACGGCAAGGTAATTGCTGAGACCAAGGTATCAAAAAATGGAGAGGAGACCCGGTCATATCCCTATGACAATCTGTTTAGCCACGTGGTGGGTTATACGCAATATGGGAAGTCAGGTCTCGAACTGGAGGGAAATTATTATATGCTGACCTCCAATGCCAATATTTTTGAGCGGGTATACAGGACGCTGCGGGAAGAGAAAAATACCGGGGATAATGTGATTACCACCTTGAATTATAATATTCAGAAAACGGCGCGCGATGCCCTGGGAAATGCGCAGGGAGCCGTGCTTGTCATGGAGCCGGCTACGGGAAAGATACTTGCCATGGTTTCCAAACCGGATTATAACGCAAATGAGATGGAGAAGGTGTGGGAGCGTGCAACGGCAGAGGATTCTGAGGAATCCATGCTGGTGAACCGTGCTACCCAGGGGCTGTATGCGCCGGGTTCTACCTTTAAGATCCTGACAGTTCTGGAGTATATGCGGGAAAATGCAAATTATGCGGATTACAGCTATACCTGCGAGAGTGAAGGCGTGTTCCACAGCGTTTCCATACACTGTGCCCACAATAACGCCCATGGAAAGGTGACTCTGGCTGATACGCTGGCCCAGTCCTGCAACACATCAGTGTCAAATATCGGGACGAAAATTAATATCGGGAAGTTAAGGGAACTCTGCGAGACCTTTTTGTATAATCAGGAGCTTCCGTACAATAATATTTACAACCGCAGTTCCTTCCAGCTTGACAGCAAGACCGAGGCAAACCAGATTCCACAGACAGTAATCGGGCAGGGCAAGACGCTCATTACGCCGCTGCACAATCTTCTGATTATCAGCGCTATTGCAAACGGGGGAGTGATGATGAAGCCTTATCTCATTGATTCTGTTGAGAACTATGAGGGGGCAAGGGTAAAGAAATTCACTTCTTCCTCTTATGGAAAAATTATCTCTGCCGAGGAGGCTTTGGCGCTTTCTGAGATGTTAGAGGGCGTTGTAAATGACGGGACGGCCAAGAAATATTTGAGCGGTAGAAAGTATAGCGTGGCGGGAAAGACCGGAACTGCCGAATACGGCTCTGACGGTAACGTAAATTCCTGGTTTATCGGATATTCCAATGTGGATAACCCGGATATTGCGGTCAGCATTGTGATAGAGGACGCAGATACGGTGGGAATCAAGGCTGCGCAGGTGGCGAGAAAAATATTTGATGCGTATTACAAAAAATAACATAATGCCAGGTTAACAGTAAAGACAATGATATCAACTTTTGTCAAGTTTGCATAATTTTTCCTTGTATATGTGTGTATAGTTTGTTATAATTAGTTAGATTTCATAGTTCACACCTATCTTAACAGATACAGGAGGCATTGCAATGGTAGAAGCAGTAAGCTGTGGTGGTGTGGTGATCTTCAGAGGAAAGGTACTATTGCTGTATAAGAACTACAAGAATAAGTACGAAGGATGGGTTTTACCGAAGGGAACTGTAGAAGAAGGCGAGGAGCATAATGAGACTGCCCTTCGTGAGGTGCAGGAGGAGACCGGTGTTAAGGCTTCGATTATCAAGTATGTTGGCAAGAGCAATTATACCTTCAATACAGCTTTGGATGTAGTTAACAAGGATGTACATTGGTATCTGATGATGGCTGACAGCTATTATAGCAAACCACAACGGGAGGAGTATTTCATGGACTCCGGGTACTATAAATATCATGAAGCGTATCATTTGTTAAAATTCCCAAATGAGAAGCAGATTCTGGAGCAGGCGTACAGTGAATATACAGACTTAAAGCACAGCAATCTATGGGGGAATAAAAAGTATTTTTAGGAACAAATAAAAAGGTGGGACGGTTCCGGTTCCGCCTTTTTGTATATCTGATATTGAAAAAAAAGTCTTCCTGTGCTAATATGATGGATAGAAAGGCATGATAATATGAATAGAAAAGTCTACTGTGCATTAATGGTCATATTGTCTGTGATTGTAATTGGCTGCATTTTATATTTGAGCATATATTATTTTTCCAATTCTAAGGCGGATAAGGAGCAAAAGGCATTAGCGGAGTATATTGAAGAGGAAGAAGGCAGCACTGCCGATGAATCGGGCGGAGCTTCGGGCGATGACGGGTCTGTTATTCAGGGCAAGTATCGGAGGCTTTATGAGATGAATCCTGATTTTGCCGGCTGGCTGGAGATTCCGGATACAAAGATTGATTATGGTGTTATGCTCTGCGAGGAGGATGAAGAATTTTATATCAGACGGGATTTTAATAAGGAGCACAGCATGGCAGGTATGCTTTTTATTGATTCTGACAGTGATATTGTGACGCCGGGGACAAATATTATTATTTATGGGCATAATATGAAAGCGGGCACGATGTTTCATGATTTGCTGAAATATGCGGATGAGGAATATTACCAGGAGCACAGGTACGTAACCTTTAACACTATATATCGGGACGGTACCTATGAGGTGATTGGCGCATTTTATACGCAGATTGAGACGGAGGATTCCGATGAATACCGCTATTACCGCTTTTTTCAGGCGGACAGCCGGGAGGAGTTTGACACCTATGTGAACTACGTAAAGGCAAAGACACCCTATGAGACTGCCGGTGCGGAGTTTGGTGATGAGTTGATTACATTATCTACCTGTTCATATCACACGGATAACGGAAGATATGTCGTGGTGGCTAAAAGAGTAATAGATGAATAAGAAAAGGAGAGATTTTTATGAAACTGAAAGATTCCTATGATGATTTTAATGACGGCAGCAACAGTGATACCGATAAGTATTACGGCGGCACAGGCAATACTTATGAGAGTGCTGAAGACACCGGGTATACTTACACCAGTCCGGGCGTAGACGGCTATGATGCACAGACCTTCCGTGTATCCTCAAACGCAGCAGTTTCCCTGCGGGAGCAGTCAGTACTGGTTAAGAGCCTGTTCTTTATGGCAGTGGCACTGGTCATTTCTGCGATTGCCGCATTTGCAGGGCTTGCATACGGAAGAGTGAATCCTTACGGATATTTTAATATGATGATGCCTGCGCTCGTTCTTGAAATTGTGGTTTATCTGATAGCGCTATTTGGGCTGAATAAAGGAAATGCAGTGGTGGGCGGTATTGGCTTTGTGGCATATTCCATTGTTTCCGGGCTGACAATGTCCATTATCTTTTTTGCATATGACCTTGGCTCTATTGTTGCAATCTTTTTTATCACGGCTATTATGTTTGTTGCTGTGGCAATCTATGGTTATACGACAAGTACAAATTTGAGCGCACTGCAGAGCTTTT
>CAMWOF010000244.1 GCA_947175805.1 uncultured Clostridiaceae bacterium | reverse complement strand
CTATAGCTTATTGGTGTGATACTCTTGTTTTTGCGCGAATAATGGAGTAAAATATAAGAAATGATAATATTAAGATAAAATATTGATAAGGAGTAAAAGCGTATGTTACAGATTAGACCTGTTTCAGATTTAAGAAATAAGTTTCCTGATATTGAGAAAATTGTAAATGCAGGAGAACCGGTATATCTGACAAAAAATGGATATGGAGCAATGGTGGTACTAAGCCTTGAGGAGTATTCAAAGTTGACGGATAGTGTGGAAATTGCACTGGATAAAGCTGACAGGCTTGCTGCGGAAAATACTGAACGGATGAGCCATGAGGAAGTTTTCGGAAATCTACGGAGGAAAATAAATGCTCAGTAAAAAGTACAGACTAAGTTATCTGCCACTTTTTTATGAGAATCTTGATGAGAAAATAACTTATATTAGGGCTACCTTATCAGAGCATTTTTGCAGACGAAGTAAGGGTTGGTGAAAGAATAATTAACGGTACTCAGCTTAAATGCTCTGTATTTCATGATTTTCCTGCAGATAGAATGTATTCTGTAACGCAGGAATGGGTATTTCCGTTTATTAAGGCATTGCACGGTGATAAGAATAGTGCCTATTCAAAATATATGGATGATGCGATTTTTAAGCTTCCAACTCCTCTAGTATTGTCAAAAGTCGTGGACTCTTTGGATGAGATATATTCTATGACAAACAGAAAAAAGATCACTACATGAATCATATGTTTTATGGCTACGATATGGATCGGACAATGCTTCGCGTTGGCGCTATGAATCTGATGCCCCATGGAATTGATAATCCTTTTATTGAATACAGAGACAGTCTGTCAGATCAGAATCTTGATAAGGAAACGGAAAGAAAACGCACAGATAAGTCGTTTATGGTTCCCAAGAAAGATATTGTGGACAATGATTATGATCTTAGTATCAACAAATATAAAGAGATTGAGTACGTTGCAGTAGAGTATCCGCCTACATCGGAAATTATGGCGAATATTTGCAAAATAGAAGCGGAAATTGCGAAAGAGATGGATGAACTGGAGAAGCTGCTGAAATAGGAGGAGATGGCATGGATAAGGATATTGTATTATTTGAGACCGGCGATAACGAGATAAAATTGTCTGTGACGGTTGATCAGGAAACTGTTTGGCTTAACAGGAACCAAATGGCAGAATTGTTTGGTAGAGATGTAAAAACAATAGGAAAACATGTCAACAATGTATTGAAAGAAGAACTTGCAGATCAAGTGGTTGTCGCAAAATTTGCGACAACCACTCAACATGGAGCAATTGAAGAAAAAGTGCAAACACATATGACAGATTTTTACAATTTAGATGTAATCATTTCTGTCGGATATCGTGTGAAGTCAAAACGCGGCGTGGAATTTCGTAAATGGGCGAATTCGGTGTTGAGACAGTACATACTGCAAGGATATGCTGTAAACAATAATCGTATCAATCAGCTGGGAGATGTGATACGGATTATGAAACGTACAGAAAATTCTTTGGACAGTAAACAAGTACTGACGGTTATTGAAAAATATAATGAAGCATTAGAGCTTTTGGACTCTTATGACCATCAGACAATGAAACGTCCAAAAGGTAATGCGGCAGATTATGTGCTCACTTATGAAGAGTGCCGGAAAGTGATTTCAGACATGCGGTTCGGAGATGAGTCAGACCTGTTTGGCAAGGAGAAAGATGATTCTTTCAAAGGAAGCATAGGGAATATTTATCAATCGTTTGGCGAGCAGGAATTATATCCGTCTATGGAGGAAAAAGCGGCACATTTACTATATTTTATTACAAAGAATCATAGCTTTTATGATGGGAATAAAAGGATAGCAGCTACTATGTTTCTTTATTTTCTAGATAAAAATGGAGTTCTGTTTCAAGAAGGGGAAAAATTAATTGATGACCATACATTGGTTGCATTGACCATTATGATTGCCGAATCACAACCGGAGGAAATGGAAATGATGATTACGGTTGTGATGAATTGCATCAAATAAGAGATTTGTGGTAGTTGAAAGGAGTGATCAGAGTGAGTAACGATATGATAAAGGAAAAAGTGCTATTTATTGCAAAGGAATATCCGATAAAAAGGGTTGTTCTTTTTGGCTCACGAGCAGAAGAAACAAATCGGGGAAATAGTGATGTGGATTTGATCATGGAGTTTTTTGAGCCAATTTCACTTTTTACGTTATCTGATATAAGATTGCGGTTAGAGGAGATTTTGGGGCTGGAAGTGGATATTATACATGGCCCGATAAGAGAAGGCGATTTAATTGAGGTGGGGAAGGAGATAGAATTGTATGTCGCATAGAGATCAGATTATTATACAAAAGATATAATCAGAAATCGATGTTGGGATTGATATGATGGGAAAAGCAGAATTAAAAGATTTTTTAGCTGATGAAAAGTTAAAGCGGGCAATCAGCATGACGGTTTTAAATATAGGGGAATTAGTAAAAAACGTTACAGAAGAAACCCGGAAAGAATATCCTCAAGTGCCGTGGAAGGCTATTGCAGGAATGCGAGATATCACAGCGCATAAGTACCAGACGTTGAGAATGGAAGATGTCTACTATACAGTTCAGAAAGATTTTCCGTTTTTGAAGGAACAATTAAACAAGATTCTATTTGGATAGGTTGTAAAATTAGAAAAATTGTAAGAGTTTTCATGTGCATGGAAAAAGCAATTTCTTCAGAAGAAGGAGAGGGAGTAAATGATAGGAACAATTCGCTAAACCAAACTGTAGCTTTGTGTTGTATGTAGGGAAAAAGAAACTTGTAAAGCGTACAGATTTGAGAATTTTTTAGGTTATACATAAGGCTGAGGAAATATAAAAATTCATGACTATTTTGTTCAGTGCAATTACACTATTGACTTTAGATATTTTGTCTGCTATCATGAAAGCATGTACTTGCATGAAGGAGGGAGCAGATTTGGATGAAACAAGTCAGAAAATAATTGACGCAGCAATGACATTAGTCCGGGACAAGGGATATGTCGCAACGACTACGAAAGAGATTGCGAAGGTGGCTGGTGTAAATGAGTGTACCCTGTTCCGCAAGTTTGAGAGTAAAAAGGATATTGTTTTGCAGGGGGCAAATCAGGCAGGATGGCGGGCGAATGTCGTACCGGAGATTTTTGAAAATGTAGAGTGGGATTTGCAGACAGACTTGGAAATGTTCATGAGGGCATATATTGACAGGATGACACCGGATTTCGTCAATCTGTCAATCGGTCTGAGGGCGCCACAGCTCTATGAGGAAACAAAACAGCTTATTATGAAAGTTCCACAGGCTTTTTTGACGACATTTACCGATTACCTGAATAAGATGTGTGAGATGGGAAAAATACCGGAGAAAGACTTTAAGACGTTGGCATTGACAGTATTTTCGGCAACATTTGGCTACACATTTTTGAATGCATCATTCGGAAAAGAGCTTACAGATGTTGAAAAAGATGAGTACATTAAAGAAAGTGTGCAGATGTTTATAGAGGGAATTAATCAGTAAGGTTTGGCGCTGTCAGATGGCAGTGCCAAAAAAATAGATGATATGCGTGCAAGCACACGCATTAGAAAGGCGGAAAAAGTTATGAATCAGATTACAGGTGCAGATTTATTTGTGAAAGCACTAAAAGAAGAAGCAGTTGATACATTGTTCGCTTATCCGGGAGGACAGGCGATAGACCTTTTTAATGCACTGTATGGAGAAAAAGAAATAGATGTTATCCTGCCACGTCATGAGCAGGGCCTAATTCATGCAGCAGATGGTTACGCACGTTCTACGGGGAAAGTTGGTGTCTGTCTTGTGACAAGTGGGCCGGGGGCTACGAATCTTGTTACAGGCATTGCTACCGCAAATTATGACAGTGTTCCGCTAGTATGCTTTACGGGACAGGTGCCGACGTACCTTATTGGGAATGATGCCTTTCAGGAAGTGGACATTGTGGGTATCACGAGAAGTATCTGTAAATATGCGGTAACGGTAAGAAAGAGAGAAGATTTGGCAGAGACAATTAAAAAGGCATTTTATATTGCAAAGACAGGAAAACCGGGGGTAGTAGTTGTTGATTTGCCAAAGGATGTCCAGAGGGAATACGGCAGCGATTTTTATCCAAAAGAAATTACGGTCAGAGGTTACAAGCCGAATACTTCCGTACATATGGGACAGTTAAATAAGGCGCTGGACATTCTGAATCATGCGGAGAAGCCTGTTTTTCTGATAGGCGGTGGAGTTAATATTGCCCGTGCAAATAAAGAAATGACACAGCTTGCAGAGCTGACAGGTGTACCTGTTATTACG
>CAMWOF010000243.1 GCA_947175805.1 uncultured Clostridiaceae bacterium | reverse complement strand
GGATAACCGTGGAGCCCACGTTAGGGCGGGGCATAAAGCAGTTGGCGGCACATTGGCGGCGATATAAGGCTCTGCATAATACTGTACCGCCAGCGACAGTGCGCCGTAGTCCTTGGTGCCCGGCGCGGCCTGCATCCGGTCAGCAACCTCCTTTTGCACCATGACAGTCAAGGTGCTGACGGGTACATGGTTCTCGAAAATGCCCATAATAATCGGTGTCGTAATATAGTAAGGCAGGTTGGCAACCACCTTGAATGGTCTGCCGCCGTTTTTCTCCTCTGCCAGCGCATGTAAGTCCACCTTTAAAATATCGTCATTGATAACCGTAACATTATGGTAAGAAGAGAGGGTATCCTGTAAAATGGGTATCAGGCTCTTGTCAATCTCCACGGCAATGACCTCCCCTGCGCGCTCTGCGATATATTGGGTCATAGTGCCAAAGCCTGGTCCAATCTCTAAAACCGCATCCTCCTTCGTGATGTCTGCGGCACGCAGAATCTTATCAATGACATGCTCATCAATCAGAAAATTCTGCCCGAACTTCTTTTGGAAATGAAAGGAGTACTTTTTTATTGTCTCAATTGTTTTTTGCGGGTTACTTAACTTTTCCATTTATTAAGCGTGCTCTCCCAAATGTGTAAAATCTACATAGGTATGCGGTATAAGCGGTGGGCATTTTCATAAGTGATGCGTTCCGCATCCTCCCTGGAAATCCCCTTAAGCTCTGCCAGCACATCCAAGACATAAGAGATGTAGTCCGACTGATTCCGCCTGCCACGGAAGGGCACCGGCGCCAGGTAAGGGCAGTCCGTCTCCACCACAATGCTTTCAAGGGGCAGATACTCCACAGTCTCTTTTAGTTTTCTGCCGTTTTTAAAGGTCAGCACGCCGCCGATGCCAAAGAAAAAGCCCATATCCAAAAAGGCAGCGGCGCTCTCTTTCGTGTAGGAGTAGCAGTGAATTACACCGCCGATATCCCCGGCGTGTTCCGTTCTCATGAGGTCAATCGTATCCTTTGCCGCATCCCTGGAATGTACGACTATCGGCAGGGAAAGCTCCCTTGCAAGCTGCATCTGCCGGGCAAACCATTTTTTTTGAAGCGCCGGCTTCGGCTCCTCATAGTGGTAATCCAGTCCGATTTCGCCGATGGCGACAATCTTGCTGTCCTCGGTCCACGCTGCAAGCTGCGACATAAACGCTTCATTGGTATTTTCAATGTCCTCCGGGTGTACGCCCACGGCGCCATAAATGAAATCATAGGCCCCGGACAGCTTTACCGTGTCGGCACAACCCCGCATGGAGGCCCCGATATTTACGATTTTATCTACGTTACCCTCGCTGTGAAGCGCATTTAACAGGGCGTCCCTGTCCTCATCAAATGCGCGGTCATCATAGTGGGCATGGGTGTCAAATATCATATGAAATCAATTCTCCCTCATATACTCTTACACATTTTACCTTTTCTGTTGTTATTTGTCTACCCAAAGACGGTAAAAAAATATCATAAACCCACATGCCCTTTCATATAATAATATCAGTAGATAATTGCGAAACTCTGTTTTTTAACACGTTCGTTGGCACAACCAAATATTTTGAACAAGCAATCTGACATATGAAAGGCGGAATGTATGAAGTATCAAAGGTTTATTTCTTATTTATACCAGTACCGTGGTGTGGAAAAGGCGCAAAATACCGGATTCGTAAAAGTGGAACAAAAGGGGGGGATGTTTCGTATTTCTCTTCGCAATAAGGTGACGGAGAGAAATGAACAGGAATATTACATATATTTAATTGAAAAAAAGGCAGGAGAACAGGACAGGCTGTCAGGGGTTTTACTGGATAAAAGGTATCCTGCCCAGGGCATTCTGGTATATCAATATATTGCAGGACAAGAACAGGGATATAGCGGAACTTTTTCCATGGATGCGTTTTGTGGGGTGCTTATCCGTGGGTACAATGAGGGAAGCTATATGACGCTGTGGCAGGATATGGATGTTCTGCCGGATGACATTCTTTGTATCGACAGGGATGCCAAAATGGAAAATGCAGAGGAGACCGCACAGCCGGAGGTAATCAATGAAGAAGGGAGGGATGACACTTCACCGGCAGAGGCGGCTTTGGCAAATAACAGCATGGAGTTTTCGGAAGGAGGGACAGCAGCACAACAGGAAGAAATTAGTGAGGAAGAAATTAATGGGGAAGAAGAAAACATAAACCCGCAGGCATATCAGAAAGGAGAGAACGAAGGACCGCAGAGTCAGCGGGATTACATATCCGGGGACAGTATTTTTGGTGCCGCTTATTTATTCCGAAACCGGCACCCCCTGCCTCCGGTGGAGGGCAGCCAGTTATTTGAATGTATCCGCATAGAGCCGAGAGATTTAGGGCTTCTCAATATGCAGAACTGGAAATACGGGGGAAACAGCTTTTTGAGCCACAGCTTTGTGCGGTATCATTATCTGTTGCTGGGCAAGCTGAAATTTCAGGATAATATGGAGAAAATTATTCTGGGAGTGCCGAGCATTTACAGTAACCGGGAACGGTATCTTGCAAATATGTTTGGCTTTGACCAGTTTGTCACAGCCAAACGCACAGACAGAAAAATGGGGTAGTTTGGCTATTGGGTGGTAGAGCTGGTGTAAATCTGAAATAACACCGGAATGGAATCAGGAGGATATCGTATGCATTATTACAAAATGATGCTGTATCGGTACAAATCCTGCCAGCAGTCATTTATCTTCACTGACTGATATTCCATGCCTTCATATTGGAAATGCAGGCGTTCTAACACACGGATAGAGCGTGCGTTGTGAGGAAGGACGCGGGCTTCTATCCGGTGAAGCCTTAGTTTTGTGGCTGCCAGCTCCAAGAGTTTTTTTGTCGCCTCAGTCGCATAACCATTGCCCTGCATTTCGTAATCCAGCTTATAGCCCAGGGCAGCCCTGCAAAACGGGGCATGCAAAATCTGTGTCAGGTTCACGGAGCCGATAATGCGCTCAGGGTCGGACTTCAAATATAAATAATAGCGAAAGCTATTACCCTTCAGGAGGTCGTTAAATTCATATTCCAGTATGCGCTGCTGATAATTCAGAGTGTAAAAGGACTCGGAAACCTGCGGTTCATAGGGAGTGAGATGCTCCCGGTTGCGCAGGTAAAATTCCAATACCCGGGGGGCACAGTCCACGGACTCCGTTTTTAGTATTAGTCTGGATGTATATTCAATAAACTGCATATGTCGATACCTCGCTGCGTCCGTAAAATGCAAGCCTGTGCGGGTAAATATGACTGCACCGCCGGGGCTTGCAATTCTTTGCTTTGTGTTAAAGCAGGGATTATGTTATACTTTCAGTGTACAAAAATATGGTATAAATAGCAAGGAAAATGTGATATGACGACGGATGAGAAATATATGAAGAAGGCGATTGCCCAGGCGAAACGGGCGGTTGCAAACGGGGATGTGCCGATTGGCTGTGTAATCGTTTATGAGGATAGAATTATTGCCAGGGGTTATAATAAACGCAATCTAAAAAAAACAACCCTGGCGCATGCGGAGCTGCTGGCAATAGAAAAGGCCTCTAAGGTAATGGGTGACTGGAGGCTGGAGGGATGTACGATGTATGTCACTTTAGAACCCTGTCAAATGTGTGCGGGTGCCATTGTACAGGCGCGCATGGACAGAGTTGTTATCGGCTGCATGAACAGCAAGGCAGGTTGTGCGGGCTCCGTTTATAATTTGCTGCAGGAGCCGAGGTTTAACCATCAGGTGGAGCTGGTGCGGGACGTATGCCGGGAGGAGTGCAGCAGTATGCTTTCCGAATTTTTCCGCAATCTGCGGCAGAGCAGGCTTAAGCCGGAAACATAAGTACGGCTGTTGACATGGTTCCATTTTTTCGTTATACTGTGAAGGCAGTGTGAAATACTGAATTGAATATGGTTATAAAGCTTCCGCACAGCCGGGGAATTAGCGGTGCCCTGTACCTGCAATCCGCTATAGCAGGGGTGATGGCTGGCTTAGGGGTATTTGTTGTAGAGCTGCCCTTGGCAAGTGGCGTTGAAGTCCGGGTCTCGCGCAATGAGAGCCTACGAACCGTGTCAGGTGGGGAACCAAGCAGCACTAAGTAGGATTTCCCATGTGCCGTGAGGGTGCCTGGACTGAGTTAACTGCCAAGGTAACGTCTATGACGATGCAACGAAGCCCGCCGTGCGGATTTTTGATATAATAATCCCAGCATATAGATGAACATTGACCATGCTTGCATGAGGCAATGTCCATCTATATGCTGGGTAAACAAACATGAGCATGGAGCACAGGGTGCGAAAATGCG